>JBKJNP010000209.1:0-3289 GCA_046593565.1 Sphingomicrobium sp.
AGATGGCGCGATTCTCGGCGCGGTGGGAGAGGATGATCCGCTCGTCACGGCCAAGGAACAGGACATCATGGTCGCCGGCCACGGTGCCGCCGCGAACGGCGGCGTAGCCGATCAGCCCGGCTTCGCGGATGGGACCGGTGCCACAGCGGCCGATCTCCTCCTCGGCATTGAAGCCGCGACCTTCCTCGACCGCCTTGCCGAGGTGGAGGGCGGTCCCGCTCGGCGCGTCCTTTTTCTTGTTGTGGTGGATTTCAACGATCTCGACATCCCAATCGTCGGGACCGAGCACCTTGGCGGCGCGCTCGACCAGGTCGGCCAGCACGGCGACACCGATTGACGTGTTGGGCGCAACGAGCACCGGCACGAGGGTCGCCGCCTCGGCGATCAGTTCATGATGGCCTTCGGTCAACCCGGTAGTCCCGACCAGGATCGGAATGCCTGCACTGACCGCCTGATCGAGGCTCGATCTTAGCCCGTCGGGGGAGGAGAAATCGACCAGCACGTCGCCATGGTCGGGATCGATCGTGACATCATCCGCGGGCTCGACCGCGGCGGCGATGGCCCGCCCCATTCGTCCCCGCGGGGCGTAGAGCGAAAGGCGAAGCGGTTGCTGGTCGGTGCGCATGGGCGGGGTGATGGCGCAGCCTTCAGCGGGGCGCAATGCCCAGTCGTTGCTGAAGCGCCAGCGCTGCGGCCGGGGCGCGGATTTTGGCGCCATTGATCATGAAAATGTAACTGTCGCGACCGTCGTCCGACCAGTGTCGCGTGCGATCCGCGAAGTCGCCGAGCGCGGCGTCGTCATAACCCGTCGGAACGTCTTCACGCATGCGCTGGAGTCGGGCGTAGGCGAAGTCGGCGGTGTCCGCGTCGATGCAAGGGAATTCGTCGTCGTCGCCAAACACCACCGCGACATTGCGGGCACGGGCGAGGGCGAAAAAGGCCTCGTCGCGGAAGCTTTCGTGGCGCGGCTCAATTGCATGTCGTAGGGATCGCCCGTCGAGCGCATCGGGTAGCAGATCGATAAACGCTGCAATATCGTCCCGGTCGAACTTCCGGTGACGCGACAACATCCATAGCGTCGGGCCCAGGCGATCACCGAGTTCGGCCACTCCCTGTGCGTAGAAATTGCGGATTCCTTCTGCGGCGCCGGCGAGTTTCGGGCGGGTGACGCAGAAGCGTGACGCCTTGACGGCATATTGAAACCCGCCCGGGGTGGCGGCGGCCCATTTGGCCCAGCTGGCGGGCGACTGGCGGCTATAGAAGGTCGAATTGATCTCGATTGCACCGAACGCGGAGGCGGCGAAGGCCTGCTCTTTCGCTTGGGCAAGACCGCGCGGGTAGAAGTCCTCACGCCATGGAGCGTAAGTCCAGCCGCCGATGCCGATACGAACGATGGGGTCAGCCATCGCCCGAAACTGGCCTAGATGCCCGAACTTTGCAACGGATCGGGGAGGAAGCGCGCAGCGATGTCGCGGGCCAGGCGCGCCGGGCGATGGGTGGCGGCGTCGAGGCAGCACCAGCTCGACTTGACCTCGGCCAGCACGGTCTCGCCGCGCTTGATCACGGTCGTGAACAGCGCCTTCGCGCCCTCGACCTTTTCGGCGATTACGTCGGCGACCACGATATCGTCGAGGAAGGTCGGGCGGCGATAATTGATCTCGTGGCTCAACGCGACCCACAGGTGCTGCGCGACCGCTTCGGGCGGTGCCAAGCTCTCCCAGTAGCGGATCACTGCTTCCTGCACCCATTTGAGATACACGCTATTATTGACATGACCCATATGATCGATGTCGGCGGGCAGGATGCCAATTGGGTGATGAAAAGTGAGCGCGGCCATGTCTTTAGGTGGTCATCACTGACATGAATGTCAATATCGGAGCCATTTCCATTTCATTGCGATTCTACGACAAAGGCGGATGGTGATCGGGATACGCAACATCGTCATCCTGACCGGCGCGGGCATTAGCGCGGAGAGTGGGCTGGCGACGTTTCGCGCGGCGGACGGGCTGTGGGAAGGGCATCGGGTCGAGGATGTCGCGACTCCCGAGGCATTTGTTCGCGATCCGGGGCTGGTGCATCAATTCTACGATGCGCGGCGGGCGCGGTTGGGGGAAGTCGAGCCCAATGCGGCGCATGTCGCGCTGGCGCGGCTCGACGCGGAATGGCCGGGCGAATTGCTGATCGTGACGCAGAATGTCGATGATTTGCACGAGCGGGCAGGGGCCAAGCGGCTGCTGCATATGCATGGCGAGGTCAACAAGGGCTGGTGCATGGCGTGCGACGAGCGGTTTGCGTGGGCGGGGGCAATGTCTCCCCACTCCGTTCGTCCCGAGCGAAGTCGAGGGAGCAAAGAAGGTGTCTCGACTTCGCTCGACACAAACGGTTTGAATATTTGCCCGTCGTGCCAGGTCGGCGGCAGCGTCCGCCCCGATATCGTCTGGTTCGGCGAGATGCCGTATGACATGGAGCGGATCGAGGAATCATTGCGGGGCTGCGACCTGTTCGTGTCGATTGGCACCTCGGGCGCGGTCTATCCCGCGGCGGGGTTCGTGCAAACGGCGAAATATGTCGGGGCGCGCACGCTGGAGATCAATCTGGACCCGAGCCAGGGAAGCATCTTCTTCGATGAACGAAGGTTCGGGCGGGCGGGGGTCGAAGTACCAAAGTGGGTGGCGGAGATGCTAGTTGCCCAATAGCCTTTGAAGCCATCCCTTGTACGGTTTCGACGTCTCATTTTCGCTCTCTCGATCCGCAAAAATGCGCGATTGGTCGAACAATGACAGAAACTCTTTCTCTCTTTCCTGATCGCCGATGTGCACGATGAGAGTGTGCTCGATCCGATCGTAAGCATCGAAGGCGCAGGTTTGAGCGAACCAGAATACTTCCTCCAATGGTTCATTATCGTGCCAAGTTGTCATGACGAATTCGTCTTCGGGAGCTTCATTCGGAAGAAATTTTTGGATCTGCGCGTAGTCGACGCTGTCATCCCAAGAGCTGCAGTTCGGCCCCCAAGCCATCATGTAGAGGCAACCTGCATCTACGAGCCATCGGCTGACGTTGTTCTGCCAAACTTCTGGATATTCGGCGTCGAGGATGACGATGGCACGGAACCAACGGTAGCGCTCGATGTCCGGCGGGTCACTGTCGGGGACGATCCTAAGATAGACCGGCTCGACTATCACTCGCTCCAATCCAGCCCGATGTCCTCGTACAGCCCGCGATCCTCGTCCCATTTGGGGTTGACCTTCACGTGCAGGAACAAATGGACCTTGCGCCCCAGATGCTCGCT
>JBKJNP010000231.1:0-3289 GCA_046593565.1 Sphingomicrobium sp.
GCGCAGCTTGCGCACCATCTCCCACATGTCGCGACGCAGCTCGACGTCGACGCCGGCGCTTGGCTCGTCGAGAAACAATATGTCGGGCTCGTGGGACAGCGCCTTGGCGATCATCACCCGGCGCTTCATCCCGCCCGACAATTCCATCATCTTCGACTTGCGCTTGCCCCACAACGACAGTCGCTTGAGCAGATCCTCGATCTTGGCCGGATCGCGCGGCTTGCCGAACAGCCCGCGACTAAAGCTGACCGTCGAGAGCACGCTTTCGAACGCGTCGGTGGTCAATTCCTGCGGGACGAGCCCGATCCGCGTCCGCGCATGGCGGTAATCGCTCAAATGATCCTTGCCGTCGACCAATACGTTCCCGCCCGACGGGGTGACGATCCCGCACACGATGTTGATCAGCGTCGTCTTGCCCGCGCCGTTTGGCCCGAGCAACGCGAAAATCTCGCCGCGCTTGATGTCGAGATCGACCGACTTCAGCGCCTCGGTGCCGCTGGCATAGGCCTTTCGCAGGCCGCGGATGGCCAAAATTGGCTGGCTCATATTTTCGCTCATTCGACCGGCCCCGGTTCCTGCAGCTTCTCATCCTCGGCGGCCAGCCCGTGGCGCATCATCATCGGAATGTTGGCGGCGGCGAACAGGAAGGTGAGGGGGATCGCGCCCCACAATTTGAACCCGACCCAGAAGTCGGTGGTCGAGTTGCGCCACACCGCTTCGTTTAGCAGCGCCATGACGAAGAAGAACATTGCCCAGTTGCGGCTCAGCAGGCGCCAGCCGTCGTCATCCAGCCCCGGATAAGCGCTGCCCAGCACCATCTTGAGGAATTGGCGGCCGGTGGCCAGCCCGAATGCCAACAGCCCCGCGACCAGCGCGTAGTAAATCGTCGGCTTGATCTTGATGAACGTCTCGTTCTGTAGCCAGATGGTCAGCCCGCCGAGGATGATCACCGCGACGCCCGAAAACATCAGCAACGGCGAGATTTTGGCGTAGCGGATCTGCGAATAGATCATCGCCGCGATCATCGCCGCCATGAATGCACCGGTGGCGACGAAAATCTTCAGCGGCCCCGGCACCGGCGCCAGATAATTGGCGAGGAAAAAGACCAGCAGCGGGCCGATATCGACCAGCAAGCGCGATCCGGCGGAGGGCTCCGCTTTCGTACTCATGACGCCAGCCCCGCGATCGCCCGCGCCACCGCCCGCGGGTCGAACGGCCGCAGATCATCGACCCCTTCGCCGACCCCGATAGCGTGGATCGGCAGCCCGAACCGTTCGGCGGCCGCGACCAGGATTCCGCCCCGCGCGGTGCCGTCCAATTTGGTCATGATCAGTCCGGTCACCCCGGCACTCTCCTTGAACACGTCGATCTGGTTAAGGGCATTCTGCCCGGTGGTGGCGTCGAGGACCAACAATACGTCGTGCGGAGCCTCGGGGTTCAACCGCCCAAGCACGCGGCGCACCTTGGTCAGCTCGTCCATTAGATGGGTCTTGTTCTGCAATCTTCCAGCGGTGTCGACGATCAATGCGTCGATTCCGGTCGCGGTCGCCTGTTTGACCCCGTCGAACACGATCCCCGCCGCGTCGCCGCCTTCCTTGCCCGAAATCACTCCCGCGCCAATGCGTTGGCCCCAGATTTGCAATTGCTCGATCGCCGCCGCGCGGAACGTATCGCCCGCCGCCAGCAGAACGCCATAATCCTGCTCCATCAGCAAATGCCCGAGCTTGCCGATCGTTGTCGTCTTGCCCGATCCGTTGACCCCGATCACCAGGATCACGTGCGGGCGCGGGAAGCCCCACACGTCGAGCGGCTTGGCGACGGGGGCGAGGATCGCCTCAATCTCCTCAGCCAGGATGGTGCGAAGCCCGCGCTCGTCCAGATGCTCGAACCGCCGCGCGGCGATCGCATTGCGGATCCGCTTCGACGCTTCGGGGCCAAGGTCGGACGCGATCAGCGCTTCCTCGATATCGTCGAGCGTCGCGGTGTCGAGCGCGACCTTGGTCGCCAAACCGGATAAATTCTCGCCGAGCCGGTCTGCAGTCTTCTTGAAGCCGCCGGTCAGGCGGTCTAGCCAACTCATTGAAATATCCCAATTAAATGTGTCTCGTCACGGCCGGTGATGGTCACATCGCGAACCTCGCCCCGTATGATGCTCGCAGTGCGAACCGGCGCGAGATTTTCCGCTAGTCCCTTGCCGTCATTCTCAACCAGCACGCGCTGGCGACTGCCGATCAGGCTGTCGAGCCAGGCGAGGCGCCGCGTTTCGGCATGAGCACGCAGCCGGGCCGCACGGGCTTTCACCGCCTCGCGTTCGACCTGCGGCATTCTGGCAGCGGGCGTGCCGGGGCGAGGTGAGAAAGGGAAAATGTGGGCGGCGGTGACATCGCAATCGTCGAGCAAGGCCAGTGTGTTCAGCGCCGCCTCCTCGCTCTCGGTCGGGAAGCCGGCGATCAGGTCGGCGCCGATCGTCGCGTTGGGTCGCGCATTCTTGATCGCCGCCACCGTCGTCACCGCGTCACGGCGTAGATGCCGCCGCTTCATCCGCTTGAGCACCAGATCGTCCCCGGCCTGCAGCGACAGATGGAAATGCGGCATGAGCCTCGGCTCCCCGGCGATCAGCTCGAGCAACGCCCCGTCAATCTCGATACTGTCGAGGCTCGACAGGCGGAGGCGCTTGAGTTCGGGCAAATCGGCCATCAAGCGCTGGCACAACAAGCCGAGCCCACCCGCATAATCGGTGATATCCACACCGGTCAGCACGATCTCCTTCGCTCCGCGCTCAAGCTCGCGCTCCACTGCCGCGTGGACCTCTTCATAGTCCACCGACCGCGACGGCCCGCGCGCGGTCCAGATCGTGCAGAAGGTGCAGCGATGATCGCACCCGGTCTGCACCGCGACGAAGCTTTTCACCTGGTGGATCAGCCCGGCGGCGGCGCGGGCAGGGAGGGCGTCGTCGCGGGTCCGGACCTCGGCTACTTCGGGCATCGCTCGAAACACCGCCGGGTCAAGTTGCGCCGCGCACCCCGTCACGATGATCGGACGCTCGGGCGCCAAGCGATACGCTCGCCGGATCGCCTGCCGCGTCTGGCGAACCGCTTCGCCGGTCACGGCGCAACTGTTGACGATCAGCGATCCCTCGGGCGCACCAGCCGCCATCGCCTCGCTCTCGGCGAAATTCAATCGGCAGCCGAGCGTGATCGTTTCCGCGCTCATGCGGCGAAGGCATCGAGATCAATCGACCCGGCGAACACCAGGGTCGCCGCGCCACGCATGCTGATCGGCTCGCCCG
>JBKJNP010000053.1:0-4185 GCA_046593565.1 Sphingomicrobium sp.
GCGGCGAAAATAGATATCGGCGCTGTCCTGCTGACCTTTTGCTTCGAGGCGGCTGCTGAGCAGGATTACACCAGCGCCGAACAGCATCGAGAACAGCGCCCGCTGGGTCCCTTCGAACCCGACGTTGAAGAATAACCAGGTCCATAAATTGATGCCGGTAGCGCCGCCCGCGATAGTCGGATTGTCGTACGCCGGCCCCAGCCCCATGCCGACGATATTCATCAGCAGGATGCCGAACAACGCGCAGCCGCGTACGAAATCGAGAGATTCTAGCCGTTTGGCAGTTGGCGCCATGGACGTCGTCATGAATATTTCCCCCCGGAAGCCGCACATATCCGACAGTAATTGATCTGGCGCAACGAAAAATATCAACACTGGCCAAGCAACTTGCTGCCGACTATTCGAAGCCCTCATGGACCTTCTTTCGATCGACAGCCTCAGCGATGCGCACATCGCCACGATCCTCGATGAGGGCGACCGCTGGTTCGATTACAACCGCCAGCCGCGCCGCAACGCCGACCGGCTCGACGGGCTAACCATCGTCAACGCCTTCTTCGAAAACTCGACCCGCACCCTGTTGAGCTTCGAGATCGCCGCCAATCGCCTCGGCGCGCAGGTGGTGACGATGCAGGTCGAGATGAGCTCGATCAAGAAAGGCGAGACGCTCGCCGACACCGCCCGCACCCTAGACGCGATGCGCCCCGATGCGCTGATCATCCGCCACGGCACCAGCGGCGCCCCGGCCGATGTCGCCGCGGTCATGGATTGCCCGGTTATCAATGCTGGCGACGGATCGGGCGAGCATCCCACCCAGGCCTTGCTCGATGCCGCCACCCTGCGCCGCCATTTCGGCCGCATCGAGGGCCTCAAGGTCGCGATCTGCGGAGATCTCAAACACAGCCGCGTGGCCCGCTCGAACATCAAATTGCTGACCCGCCTCGGCGCCGAGGTCCGCCTCGCCGGCCCGCCCGAATTGCTCCCCGCCGACTTTTCCGGCGACGGATCTATCGACGCGGCGGTGGCGGGGGCAGATGCGGTGATGATGTTGCGCATCCAGCGCGAGCGGCTCGACACCGACTTCGGCGACGCGCCGGGTGAATATCTGGGTCGCTATGGCCTGAACGCAGAACGCTTCGCCAAAGCGGCGCCGAATGCGGTGGTGATGCACCCGGGCCCGATCAATCGCGGGGTCGAGATTGACGGCGCACTGGCCGACGATCCTGAATCCTCGCTGATCATCCTTCAGGTGGAAATGGGCGTTGCGGTACGGATGGCCTGCCTCGACCTCCTCACCGCCGAGCGACTCGCCTAGCTTTTTTCTGAGACCTTGATTCACGCTTCGAGCAAGGAACTCGAAACGATCAAGGTCTTAGAGCGAGGCCAACCGGATCGGCGCATCGCCCGCGACCGAGCGAACGAAGCAAGCGCCGCCCTTGGTCTTAAGCGACGAGCACATCGACTTGGCGTTCCCGCCGCTCTCGAACCCGCTCAACGACAGGCGATAGACAATGCCCTTTGGCCCGTCGAAGCGCGCCGTGGTGGGCGAATAGCCGCGCAGCGCCGGATATTTGGCGGCCAGCTTGGCCCACGCTGCCGACACGCCGGCACGCGACGAATAAGCGCCCAACTGGACCACCGAGCGGCTGCCACCAAAGGCGGAACGGCGAACCGGCAGGCCGGCATCGTTCAGGCTTGCGGCGCGCGGCGACAGGCCGGGCCGGGCCGACGCTTTGCGCACGGCTTTGTTCGAAAGGCTGGCCTGGATTACCGGAGCGGCGACCGCTTCGGCATAGGCGCGGGCCTGCTCCACCACCGCGACCGGCGCGGCGGCGGCGACGGCCACCGGCGCGGGCTCGGAAACGTCGGCGGGCAAATCGGCAGCAGGCGCATCGACCGGGGCGTCGGCGGAGACCGGCTCGGGCGCCAGATCGACAGCGGCGGCCTCGACCGGCGCTTGTTCGTTCACCAGCGGCGGCGCGGCCTCGACCGGTACCGCCTCGACCAGATCGGCCTGGGCAAGGCGAATTTCATTCTTCGGGCGGGCCAAGGCGAGCCGAACCGGCTGGCCGGGATCGGCTGCGGCGGGCGCGAAACCGGTCAGCGACGCGACCTGGTCCGACACCTTGGCCGGCTTGGCGAAGGTCATCCACTGCTGGATCCTGGCATCGAGCTGGTCGGCGGCAACATCCTGCGAAGCCACCGTGCGGGCCATCGTCCAGTCGCCGGTCAGCGCATGGGCGAGCGCCAGATTCTGGCGGACCCGGGCTTCGGCACCGGCTTGGCGCGCGGCATTGTCGAGCACGTTGATCGCCGCCTGCGGCTGTCCGGCAAGCGCCAGCGCAAGGCCGTAGTCCGACGGATCGAGCAAATTGCGGGCATTGTTCAAGTCGGCGATCGCGGCGTCATTCTTGCCCTGGGCAATGGTCACCAGCGCCAGCTTGAGCACCACTTGCGGCTGGTTCGGGATCAGCGAAAGCGAATCGCGAAAGGCGCTTTCCGCCGAGGCGAAGCGGCCACCGGCGAAATAGGCATTACCGAGCAGCGAGCGGAAACCGGCGTCGCTCGGCGTATTGCCGACCGCGCGTTCGGCCAGGCTGATCGCGGCGGCATAATCGCCCTTCTCGATCGCGGCCTGGGCGCGGGTTGCGACGCCGATGTTGGAACTGTCGACCTTGTCGCCGAAAATTGACGCACGATTGTGATGGCGGGCACCAGGCGTGGCGCAGGCAGCGAGCGCGCCGATCATTCCCATGGCGGACAGGGCGGCTCCCAGACGCAGCGACTTTACCATCACGACTTCCCTTCCTTTAATTGCTTGCCCGCTTGCCGCCGGTCGGCGCGCTTCGCGCCATCCCGTCGAGTTCGGGCATGTCGGCCAGCAGTCCATCGAGCGCGTCGGTGACGAGCTGCTGGGCCGATCGGCCGGTAACCGCGCACGCCAGGCGCAGTTTGAGATGGCGTTCCTTGTCGAGTCGCAAGGTAAACGCCGCTTTGGCCTTCGATCCGGCGGCGGCCCGCGGGGCCGGCGCACGGCGCGGAGCAACCGGCTGGGCCACCGGTGCGGCAATCGCCATCGGCTTGCGCATCGGCATCGGCATCGGCACCACGTCGGCACCATCCGCTTCGAACGCGTTCAGTTCCGGCGGCGGACCGTCATATAGTTCGGCGGTCTCGTCATAATCCTCGTCGCCCCCCTCGTCGCACTCGTCCTCGACCGCGTTGAACGCGGCGGCGAGTTCCTCGCGCTGGTCGTGGACCGGCGATCCGACGGGGGGACTTTGCCCGGCCGGGGTCAGCGCGGCGAGCGGGTTGCGCAGCGGCACGGGGCCGACTTCCTCGCCAAACGCATCATGTTCGGCATCGGCATCGGGCAGATCGGCCGGCTTGGGTGGTTCGAAACCCATGTCGTTCCAGCCAAGATCTTCCAGGCTGGCGCCACCGGACTGGCCGCCGAAACCTTGCGGACGCATGGCCGGGCGCGCGCCGCCCTTGCGGGCGAGTAGGCCGGAGGAGAGTGAAGCGAAGGCTTTGGGCTCGCCCATGGTCGGCGACTCCTGTTACTGGCCGGCCACGCGGCGGCCGAAGCCACCAACGGGTCGAGGACTGGCCGAAACGTTACCCGGCGACTGGCCCGGGGCGGCAAAGACGGTGCGGCGGAAATTCTTTTCGAGCCGGTCGGAGATATAATCCCACAATTCGACCACTTCGCGCGCCGAACGCCCGTTGGGGTCGACTTCCATCACGGTCCGGCCGTCGATCATCGACGCGGCGAAATCGGTGCGGTGGTGAAGCGTGACCGGGGCCACCGTGCCGTGCTGCGACAGAGCGACCGCGGCTTCGTAGGTGATCTTGGCCTTGGGCGTCGCGCCGTTGACGACGAATAGCAATGGCTTGCCGGCGCGGTCGCACAGATCGACCGTGGCACCGACGGCCCGCAGATCGTGCGGGCTCGGCCGGGTCGGGATGACGATCAGTTCGGCCACCGCGATAACCGACTGGATCGCCATGGTGATGGCTGGCGGGGTATCGATGACGGCAAGGCGGAAGCCCTGCTGGCGAAGCACCTCCAGATCGGAGGCAAGCCGCGCGACGGTGGTCTGGGCGAAGGCCGGCATATCGGCCTCGCGCTCGTTCCACCAATCGGCAAGCGAACCCTGCGGATCGATATCGATGAGGCAGACGGGC
>JBKJNP010000057.1:0-7170 GCA_046593565.1 Sphingomicrobium sp.
CTCGGCATGGACCGTCTGCGACCCCTGCCGAGGAGCTGGGCGATGGCGACATCTTCGCGCTCGCCAGTCATTCTGGGCAGATGTGCATCCAGGCCTTCTTCATTCGCGGCGGGCAGAATTGGGGGCATCGCAGCTTCTTTCCGGCGCACACCAACGAGGTGCCCGAAGCGGAAGTGCTGACCGGCTTCCTAATGCAATTTTATGAGGAGGTGCCCCCGCCGCGCCGGATCCTGCTCGACCGCGCATTGCCCGAGGCCGCGCTGATTGCCGAGGCATTGTCCGAGCAAGCCGGGCGCAAGGTCGAGATCGACCAGCCGCAGCGTGGTTCGCGCAAGAAACTGATCGACCAGGCGCGGCGCAATGCCGAGGAAGCGCTCGAGCGGCGGCTGGCGGAGGGAACGACGCAGGGCAAATTGCTGCGCGAGCTGGCCGAATCATTTGAATTGCCCGAGCCGCCGAACCGCATCGAAGTCTATGACAACAGCCACATCATGGGCACCAACGCGACCGGGGCGATGATTGTCTCCGGGCCGGAGGGCTTCCGCAAGAATGCCTATCGCAAGTTCAACATCAAGTCGGCGCAGACCGACGACGATTTCGGGATGATGAAGGAGGTGCTCGAACGGCGCTTCGCGCGGCTCGGAAAAGAGGATCCGGACCGCAAGGAAGGCGAGTGGCCCGATCTGTTGCTGATCGACGGCGGCAAGGGCCAATTGTCGGCAGTATTGGAAATTATGGAGGAAGCGGGGGTCAGCGATATTCCGGTGGTCGGCGTAGCCAAGGGGCCGCATCATGGCCGCGACGGGCGCGAAGTGTTCCACTTCCCTGGCGGGCGGGAGATGACCCTGCCGCCCAATGCACAGTTGTTGTTCTTCCTCCAGCGACTGCGGGACGAGGCGCATCGGTTCGCAATCGGGACACATCGCGCAAAACGCGCAAAGAGTTTGACCGTGTCGACCCTCGACGACGTGCCCGGCATCGGCCCCAACCGCAAACGCGCGCTGCTGATGCACTTCGGGACGGCGCGGGCTGTAAAAGGCGCGGCGCTCGACGATCTCGAGCGGGCGCCCGGGATCAGCAAGGCAATGGCCGGGCAACTCTACGACTATTTCCATCCTCGTGGGTAGGTTGGGCGGCTGATGCGCTTCACCACCCCTGCCATCATCCTGTCGCTTCGCCCGCATGGCGAGCATGGCGCGGTGGTGCGGATGATGACCCCCGAGCACGGAATGCAGGCGGCCTATGTCCGCGGCGCACGCGGGCGGCGGATGCGGCCGGTGCTGATGGCCGGCAACCAGGTCGAGGCCGAATATTCGGCGCGGACCGACAGTCAGTTGCCGCAGGCGACGGTTGAACTGCTGCACAGCCGCGGGCCGTTGCTGGCCGAGCCTTTGCCCGCCGCCGCGATCGATTGGGCAGCGGCGCTGACCGCGACCGCGTTACCCGAGGGCCAGCCCTATCCGCATCTGTACGCCGCGCTCGACGGACTGCTCGGGGCGATCGAGGCGGCGCCGGCGGCGAGTGGTTGGGGGGCCGCGCTGGTGCGCTACGAATTGCTGCTTCTGGCCGAACTCGGCTTTGGACTGGATCTCGATCGCTGCGCCGTGAGTGGCGACGGCGATGAATTGGTTGCGGTCAGCCCGCGCTCGGGTCGGGCGGTCAGCGCGGCCGAGGCCGAACCTTATCTTGGCAAGTTGCTGCCGTTGCCGCGCTTCGTTCGCGATGGTGGCACGGCGCCGTGGCCCGACATCGTCGACGGCCTCGCGCTGACCGGCCATTTCCTGTTGCGCGACCTGATCACCGACCGCTCCACCCCCGTGGCCGACGCGAGGCATCGATTGGTTGATCGCTTGCACCGCGCCGCCGGACTAGCCTAGCGTCGCGCCATGACCACAGCCGACACCATGGCCAAACTCTTCGCGCATGTCGCGACCACGCGCGGCATCCATGTCCGAGTGGCGGTGTCCTATTTGCCCGAGCAGAGCTCGCCGCAGGCCGGGCGCTGGTTCTGGTCCTATCATATCCGGATCGAAAATGACGGCGACCGACCTGTTCAATTGCTCGCTCGCCACTGGAAAATCCGCGATTCGCGTGGCGTCGAGCAGGAAGTGCGCGGCGAAGGCGTCGTCGGCGAGACCCCGCTGATCGCCCCCGGCGGAAGCTTCGATTATGTCTCGGGCTGCCCGCTCGACACCGCCAGCGGGACGATGCGCGGTAGCTATCGGATGGTGTCCGACGACGGGTCGATGTTCGACATCGAAATTCCGCAATTTTCGCTGCTTAGCCCTGTTTAAGTGGTAATTCGGCCACCGCTCGACTCAACGCGCAACTTTAACCCTCAAAATGGGTTATTTCTAAACCGCTTCGGTGATAACACGGCGGGATCGATCGACGGAGGATCCAATGTCCAAGCGCTTGTCTGCCAGTAAGCTAATTTTCGCCGCGCTCGTCGCGGTTCCCGCCGCCGGACTCGCCCAGGAGTGGGTCCCCGGGACCGAGATCGTTGGCCAGTCGGTCGTGATCGAAACCAATGGCGTCGCCAACACGGTCTATTTCGATGCTGGCGGCGCAGCGCGGATCGTCAGCCCCCAGGGCCGGGTGGTCAATGCCAGCTGGACCGCGGCCAACAACAACCTTTGCCTCAACAGCGGGGCGGCGTCCGAATGCTGGCCTTACCAACAGGCCTTCCAGGCCGGCCAGCGGGTCACTTTGACCAGCAATTGCCAGGCGGTTTCGAACTGGCTGCCCAACGGCACCAACGCTCCGCCGGTCAAGGAAGTGATGCAGGAGCGCGGTTAAGCCGAGCCATTGATCCAGCAAAGGAAGGCCCCGCTTTTGGCGGGGCTTTTTTTTGCGCGGATGGACATCTGAGGCACAAAGAAAAAGCCCCGCGGTGAGGCGGGGCTTTCTAAATTCCGGTGGACTTGCGTCCCGACCTCATTCGATCAGTTAACGCTGACCGGCGGATCATTGTCATTATCGTCGCCCGAGCTGGCGATCAGCGCGGCGAGGATTGCGATCCCGGCCAGGCCGAGCAGGATCGGCGTAATACCAATGCCCGACGAAGCGGCGATCGGCTGGGCGATCGGCAGCGGTTCCGAAATCAGGACGGGTGGCGGAGCATCGACCAATGGCAGGACGCATCCGCTGGTCGGAGCCTGGGCCGCTGTGGCGGCGCTGGCGGCGGCCGTCGTTGCCGACGCGCCACACAATGCGGTAGCCGAAGCCTGCGAACCAAAAATGCTGAGCGCGACCATCGGGCTGATCGTCCGTGCGGGAGCGGCCGCAGCCGACGCAAGCGCCGGACTGGCGACAAGCGCAACCGCTACGACAAATGATGTCACTTTCATGGATACGCCAACAAGCATCAATACACTCCCTAATCCGAAGCGCGGCCTTAGATGAAATGAATCATCATGTTAAGGGCCGCTACGAAGATTCCAAACGTCTCTTGGCCGGATTTGTTTCTGATCTGGTTAAGAGTTTTCGACATTGCCATGACAGTGGCCTTGCAAGCCTGTGCCCAGCGCCGGATGTAGCGATCATGACAGCCTCCAATCAGTTCGACGATGATCCTTCAACCATGTTGCATCAACGTTTCATAACCTCCTCAAATAAAAGAAAGATCATTCTCTCTTCAAACAATGCCTGGAACCTCGCCAACTTCCGCAAGCCGGTGATCGAGGCACTCGTCGCGGCCGGATATGAAGTAGTCACGGCGGCGCCCGCCGACGGCAATGAAGGTCGGCTCCGCTCTATGGGAGCTACTTTTCGGTCAATTCGGATCCGTGGCGCGGGCATGTCGCCACTCGAAGATGGGCGACTGTTGCTCGATTACATCGCCATGTTCCGCGCCGAGCGGCCGGCATTGTTCCTCGGCTTCACTGCCAAGCCCAATATCTACGGGTCGCTCGCGGCCCGGATGACCGGTGTGCCGGTCTTGGCGACGATCAGCGGTCTTGGCTCGGCCTTCCTCAAGGGTGGCCTGCTCGGCGGCCTGCTGCTTCGCCTTTATCGGATCGCGCTAGGCGGCGCGCGGGCGATCTTCTTCCAGAATTCGGCCGACCGCGACCTGTTTATCGCCTGCGGCATCGCACGCCCGGACCATGCGCGTTTGGTGGCGGGTTCGGGAATCGACCTCAATCATTTCGCCCCCGCGCCAGTCGAGCCGCACGACGATTTCCGATTCCTGTTGATCGCGCGAATGCTGCTCGACAAGGGGATCGCCGAATATGTCGAGGCGGCACGCATCGTTCGTCGGCGCTATCCGCAGACGCGCTTCCAGCTGCTCGGCGGACCGGGTGGAGACAATCCCAGCGCGGTGCCACAGGCCGACCTCGCGCGTTGGGCCGACGAATCGATTGTGGAGTTGGTTGGTGTGAAGGACGATGTGCGACCTGAAATTGCCGCGGCGGACTGTATCGTCCTGCCCTCCTATCGCGAGGGTTTGCCGCGCAGCCTGCTCGAGGCGGCGGCCATGGCGCGCCCGATGATCGCCAGCGACGTGCCCGGTTGCCGCGACGTGGTCGAGGATGGGGTCAACGGCCTATTGTGCGAAGTCAGGTCGGCCGATTCGCTCGCTGCGGCGATGGAGCGGATGGTAGAGATGAGCCCTGCCGAACGCAGCAACATGGGCACTGCGGGGCGGCGCAAGGTCACGGCCGAATTCGATCAAAAGCTGGTCGCCGACGCCTATCTCGCCGAGGTGGCGCGATGAGCTTCATGCTGTCTTTCTGGCAGAAAGCGCCGGCGACCTGGCAGGATCCGCCTGCCGTCCCCGATGGCCATCGCGTCTATGCGGTCGGCGACGTCCACGGCCAGGACCATCTGCTGGCGGACCTGCTGGCGCAGATAGAGGGTGACCTAGCCGATCGGCCGGGACTGGAAGTGACGATCGTCTTCCTTGGCGACCTGATCGACCGAGGGCCAAAGTCGGCCGACGTGGTCGAACGGCTGCGCACCTATCGCCCGCTCGGCGTTCGTACCGAATATCTAACCGGAAACCATGAAGAAGTGTTGCTTCGTATCCTCGATGGCGACGGCAGCCTGGTCGCCGACTGGCTTCGCTTCGGCGGTGCTCAATGCGCGCGTAGCTATGGCCTGAGCGCGTCAGGGCTGGCCAAAATGGCGCCAGCCCAAGCGGTTGAAGCGCTTCGCTCGACCATCCCGGCGGAGCATCAGGCGTTCCTCGCCAGCTTCGCCGACACGTTTCGCGCCGGCGACTATCTGTTTGTCCATGCCGGAATTCGTCCCGGGGTAGCGCTGGCCGAGCAGGCCCAGGCCGACCTGCGCTGGATCCGCGGTCCGTTTCTCGACCATATGGCGCGTCACGAACTGATGGTGGTGCACGGCCACACGATCAGCGAGCAGGTCGACGAACGCGCCGGGCGGATCGGGATCGATACTGGCGCCTACAAGCATGGTGTCCTGACCGCCCTCGTGCTGGAAGGCACCGAACGCCATATCCTGCAGGCGTCGAATGTAGGGTTGGTGGCCGACCCGCCGCGCCCATAGCCACAATGGAACTTGGTTGCTAAGTCGCAGTTTCGGTTGTGGTACAGTCCGAAATCAGGAGCATTTCCGTGAATCCAAAGATGATGCCCATCATCGGACTTTGTGCCGGGATGGCCTTGTTGCCGCTCGCTGGCTGCGCCGACAAACGCGGTGGGCCGATCCCCTATGACGTCAAGACGTTCGGTGCGCCAGATGCCCCGACGGTCGTTCCGCTTGAGCAAGGCTATCGCATCGCGCCGCTCGACACCTTGTCGGTGAAGGTGTTCAAAATGCCCGACTTGTCCGGTGATTATGAGGTCGATTTGACTGGTCAGATCGCCCTTCCGCTGATTGGCAGCGTCAACGCGGTCGACCTGACCACCGCCGAGCTCGACCAGCGACTGACCGCCAAGCTGAGCGAAAAATACCTCCAGAACCCGGATATCAGCGTCGGGGTCAAATCATCGACCCGACGCAACGTCACGGTCGATGGCGCTGTCGCCAAGGTGGGGACCTTCTCGGTCAACGGACCGATGACCCTGCTCCAGGCGGTCGCCCAGGCTGGCGGCCCGACCCCGGATTCCAATCCGCGACGAGTGGCGATTTTCCGCCAGATCGGCGGCCAGCGCCAGTCTGCGGCGTTCGACCTGACGTCGATCCGCCGCGGAGAGGCGCCGGACCCGGCGGTCTATGCCGGGGACATCATCATCGTCGACGGTTCGTCGATCAAGGCGCTGCAAAAGCGGATCCTCGATTCCATGTCGATCTTACAGGTTTTCCGGCCATTCTGATCCGCGTGATCGACTGTGCCGAATTTGAATGAAAGTGATGCTTCGTGGGTAATGATATAGTTCATCCGGGCGATCGCCAGTCGCTTCCCGAACCGTTCGGTCCGGTCCGCGGCCATGGCCTGCACGTGGAAGATCGCGCCGGGGCAAGCGACGGGCTCGACCTGCAAAGCCTGCTTCGAATTTTCAATGAGCATCGCAAGCTGATCCTGGCGGCGGTCGTGGTCGGGTTGATTGGTGGCCTGATCGCAACCTTGCTGACCCCGAAGATGTACCGCGCTGACGTCACGCTCGAGGTCAACGCGCCGAAAGTCGAGATTTTGAACCAGGAAGACGGCGGCGAGGCGCCGGCCCCCAACAATTGGGACTTCATCGCGACCCAGGTCGGGCTGCTCAAGAGCCGGACCTTGGCCGAGCGGGTTGCACAAGATCTCAACCTGGCATCGGATCCGGCGATCGTCGGAACGGGCGGCACCCCGGCATCGCGCCTTCGCAGTGCGACCGGCGTCGTCGCTGGCGGACTGTCGGCCGAAATGCCCGAGGACGGACAGTTAATCCGTTATTCCTATGTCTCGACTACGCCCGATATGGCCGCGAAGGTCGCCAACGGGATTGCCGACGGGTTCATCAACAGCAGCCTCCAGCGTCGCTTCGATGCGTCCAATTACGCCCGCAACTTCCTCCTCCAGCAAATCAACAAGACCCGCGGCGAGCTCGAGAAATCGGAGCGCCAGCTGGTTGCTTATGCGCAAGCCCAAGGCATCATCAACACCGGATCGGGGGAGGCGGGATCGACCACCACCGACGCATCGTCGCTCCAGGGCGGCTCGTTGATTGCGCTCAATTCGGCACTTGCAGAAGCGACCGCGCGCCGGGTGATGGCCGAAGG
>JBKJNP010000113.1:0-6699 GCA_046593565.1 Sphingomicrobium sp.
TCGGCGCGCATGATGATCGTGACATATTTCAGCGTGACGATGGTCATCATCGACCAGAAGATCAGGCTCAGCACCCCGTAGATGTGGAGCGAATCGGGCACCAAAGTGTGGTGTCCGGCAAAGGTTTCGCGAAACGCGTAGATCGGCGAGGTGCCGATATCGCCGAACACGATTCCGATCGCCCCGACCATGAGCTTGCCGAGCGGGCCCTGCGCGTGGCCTTGGGTAGCGTCTATCGGGGCGTCATGATCGGCGCCCCCGGTCGCGGTGATGTTCATTCTCTACCCATGCCACAGCCGCTAGGCGCGGCGCGTCGCCCTAGCAAAGCCAAAAAGGCGCTGCAATTGCGGCGATGCATCGCTATAGGCCGCGTCATCCCCATTCAGGAGCGAACGTACCATGCGCGTCGGTGTGCCAAAGGAAATCAAGAATCACGAATATCGCGTTGGACTGACCCCGGCGAGCGTCGCCGAGCTGGTCGCCTGCGGTCACGAAGTTTTCATCGAGGCCCGCGCCGGCATGGGCATCGACTTTTCCGACAAGGCGTATGAAAAAGTGGGCGCGACCATCTTGCCGACCGCCGCCGAAATATTCGCCACGAGCGACATGATCGTGAAGGTCAAGGAGCCGCAGCCGGGTGAAATCTCGATGCTGGAGCCGCGCCACATCCTCTTCACCTACCTCCACCTCGCGCCCGACCCCGAACAGGCCGAAGGGCTGATGAAATCGGGCGCGACCTGCATCGCTTATGAAACGGTGACCTCACGTTCGGGCGCGCTGCCGTTGCTAAAACCGATGAGCGAAGTCGCGGGCCGGATGTCGATCCAGGTTGGCGCCCATTATCTCGAGAAGGAACAGGGCGGCCGCGGCGTGCTGCTCGGCGGCGTCCCCGGCGTCGCCCCGGCCAAGGTCGCGATCCTCGGCGGCGGAGTCGCCGGAATCAACGCCGCCCAGATGGCGACCGGCCAGCGCGCCGACGTCACCATCTATGACATCAACAACGATCGTCTCGCCGAGTTGGACATGCATTTCGGAAGCACGATCAAGACCGCCTTCGCCTCCAAGGCAGCGATCGCCGCCGCGATCCAGGAAGCCGAGCTGGTGATCGGCGCGGTGCTGGTGCCCGGCGCCGCCGCGCCCAAGCTGGTCACTCGCGACCAGTTGAAGACGATGAAGCGCGGCAGCGTGTTGGTCGACATTGCGATCGACCAGGGCGGCTGCTTCGAAACGTCGAAGGCCACGACCCATGACGATCCGGTCTACACCATCGACGGCGTGATCCATTATTGCGTCGCCAACATGCCCGGCGCGGTGGCACGAACCAGCACCTTCGCGCTCAACAATGCGACGCTGCCATTCGCGCTCAAGCTCGCCAACCTCGGGCCCGAGAAGGCGATGGCCGAGGATCCGCATCTCGCCGCCGGACTCAACGTGTCGGGCGGCAAGATCCGCAACGAGCCGGTGGCCGAAGCGCTCGGGCTCAAGTTCGTCCCCGCCTAACGATTGGGCCGGGCTGGCGGCGCGGTTTGCGCCAGCCGATCCTCCACCAACGGCCGCCAACTGGCATTGGCGGGTGCGGTGGCCAGTACGCCGGTCCATAACCGACGAGCCTCGGCAACATTGCCCGAGCGCGCCTCGGCCAGCCCGAGGAAATAGCGCGGCGCGGGATAGGTCGGTGCGATGTCGATCGCCCGCTCATACGCCAGCCGGGCGCCGGGATTGAGGCCACCCGTGTGGTCGGTCAGCATATTGCCGAGACCGATCCACAGCGCATAATCGCGCGGATGCTGTTTGACCGCGGCGACCAGTACGCCCGCGGCATCGGCGCTATTCCCGCGAGACGCGATTGCATCGGCCATCCCCAGCCAGCGTTCGCTGGCGGTGAAACGGCCCATGAACGCGTAACGGTCGGCGGCGAGCGAGCCAGGCTGGCTGCTGGCGGTGGCCGGACGATCCCCCGGTGCGGTCACATTTGTGATCGACGCATTAAACAGCAGGCACCCAGCGACCAGCGCGCTGCACGCCAGCGCCAAAAGGATGCCGCGTACCCCGGACAACCCCAGCAGGATCGCGACGACTACCGCTAGCGCGGCACAGGGCAGCAAACCGCTCATGCCCACCACGCATTCGCCAGCCGCGCCCGCCGCAACCGGCGCCAGCGTGCGATCGACGGACCGACCATCGCCAGCGCGCCGCCCAGCGCCGCGATCATTCCGCCCATTGGAATCAGCACGAGCAAGGGGGTCCAGCCAAGCCGGATCGGCCAGCGCCCCTCGCCATCGCGAGGTCCAATGCTGGCGGTCACGATGCCGCTTCCGCTGGAAATTGTCGCCGGCTGGGACTTCTCGGAGTGGTCAGCAACACTGCGCAATTGCGGTTCGAGCAGGACGACGCCGCTTCCGCTCGATGCGCGCAATTCGGCCGTGACCCCGGCCCAGCCCTCGCCTGCCGCCGGCCACACTTCGTGAAGCTGGATTGTCCAGGCGTTGAACTTCACCGTCTCGCCCGGAGCCATCATGCGCGCTGCGGTCGTCGTGAAGATTGTTGACAGGATAATTCCGCCCACGGCGATCGCGATTCCGACATGGGCCACCCGCGCCCCCCAGCGCCGGGTGAGGTGCGATGGCTGCGCCCGGCGACGGTCGACAAGATGGACCAGCAGGCTCGTCACCAGCCAGCCTATCAATAGGGCCCAGGCCAATTGACTGGATGGGGCGAGTACGCCGACCCCCTCCAGGGACAGGCCCACGGTCAGCATTATCCAGATTGCGAGCAACCACGGCCGCACCAGCATCCCGATCCGCCGTCGCCGCCAGCCCGAAGCGCGAGCGGCCAGCAGCAAGACAAGCGCAACGCCTAACGCCGCCGCCAGGCAAAGCGCGGCCAGACCGGTCACTGTTGGAGCGTCTTGCCGGCCTTATGCTCCGCCGACTGATTGCCGAGCTGCGGCGGCATGTAGCGCTCGTCATGCTTGGCGAGGATCATGTCGGCGACGAATGTGCCGCGCGCCATCCGCCCCTCCGCGACCATTCCGCTTCCTTCGCGAAACAGGTCGGGCAGGATTCCGCGATAGGTCACTGGCACCCGTGCCGCGCCGTCGCTGACGACGAAGGCGACCGAGGTGCCGTCAGGCCGCTTGAGAGATCCCTGCTCGACCATCCCGCCGAGACGGATCGGCTCGCCGTCGGCGGCCTTGCCCGCGACGATGTCGCCCGGCGTACGGAAATAAGCGGCGCGGTCGGCCAGGCCCCACATTGCCAGTAGAGCGGCGGCGCCCACGGCGACGATTGCCAGGACGATCAGCGTCAGCCGCTGGTGCTTGGGTTTCATCGCCCTCACCGACGCGTGATTTCGTCGGCAAGCCGCTCGGCGCTACGCATCGACACCCATGCCCACGCAGTCAGCACGGTGCTCCCGCCCAGCACGATCGAATATGCAGCGATGATGAATGGCCAGTGGTTCATGGCCCGGCGTTCCGGCGGAGGCGAACTTCGGCGCGGGTCCGGGCGAGCTCGGCGCGCATCCGCATCAGCACCACCGCGGCGAACAGAAAAGTGAACCCGAACAAGGTCAGCGGCAGCGGCCACAGCAATTCGGGCGCGATAGTCGATCCGCCGGTGATCGAGATCGACTGGCCCTGGTGGAGCGTGTTCCACCACAAAACCGAATAATGGATGATCGGCAGGTTGATCGCGCCGACCAGCCCGAACAATGCCGCCATTCGCCCCTCGCCGCCGCGCTCGCGCTCGGCTGACGCCAAGGCGATATAGCCGAGGTACAGGAAGAACAGGATCAGCATCGAGGTCAGTCGCCCGTCCCATTCCCACCACGTGCCCCAGGTTGGGCGGCCCCAGATTGATCCGGTGGCGAGGCACAGGAAGGCGAACAAGGCACCGACCGGGGCGATTGCCCTGCCCGCGACTGCTGCCAGCGGATGACGCCAGACGAGCTGCATCAGGCTGGCCGCGGCAATCCCGCCCCACCCGGCCATGCCGAGCCACGCGGTCGGCACGTGGATGTAGAGGATGCGGACGCTTTCGCCCTGCAGATAGTCGCGCGGGGTGACGAACAGGCCGCCAATCACGCCGGCCAGGATCAGCACCACCGCCAGTGCCAGCGCCCAGCCGGTGGCGGGACGGGCAATCTTCAGGAAGCGGACCGGATTGGCGAAGACGTGCATGGCTGCGTCAGGCTTTAGGACAGGGCCGCATATTCGCAAACCCTGTCGCTTCGACCGTCGCTTATCCCCGCCCGATCAGTTTCTGCGCCATGGCATCGGCCACTGCGGCGGGGTCGCGGCCGGTCGCGGCGCTCTCGCTCCAGATCGTCTCGAGCCGGCCCGGGATCGCCTCGATCCGTGCCCGCACCAGATCCTCGCCGCCGTCGAGCAGATATTCGGTCGAGACATTGATGATCCCGCCGGCGTTGATCACATAATCGGGCGCATAGAGGATGCCGCGATTCATCAGGCGCTTGCCGTCGGCGTCGGTCTTGAGCTGGTTGTTGGCCCCGCCCGCGACGATCGGCGCGTTGAGCGCGGCAATGCTCGTCTCGTCGAGGATCGCGCCAAGCGCATTGGGGCTGAACACATCGGCCTCGATCGACATGATGTCGGCCGGATCGACGATGGTCGCATTGCACAATACGGCCAGCGCCTGGACCCGGCCCTGATCGACATCGGCGATCGACAGCCGCGCGCCCTCCGCCGCAGCATGTCGCGCGACCCCGCCAGCAACGCTGCCAGCGCCCTGCAACGCGATGTGCAGTCCCGACAAGCTGTCCTTGCCGAGCGCGCGCTTGACCGCCGCCTTGATCCCCATGAACACGCCCAGCGACGTATGCGGCCCGGGATCGCCGCCGACGCCGCTATCGACCGGCAGGCCGGCGACATATTTGGTCTGGCGCGAGACTTCGATCATGTCGGCGACGCTCATCCCGACGTCCTCGGCAGTGACATATTTCCCGCCGAGGGTATCGATTGCGCGGCCGAAGGCAGCGAGCATTTCGGGCGATTTGGCGCGATCGGGACCGGCCAGCAACACCGCTTTGCCGCCACCGAGCGGAAGGCCGGCCATGGCATTCTTGTAGCTCATGCCGCGTGACAGGCGCAGCGCGTCGGTCAGCGCGTCGGCGTCATCGGCATAATGCCAGAAGCGCGATCCGCCCCCCGCCGGGCCGAGATGGGTCGAATGCATGGCGATGATAGCGCGCAGGCCGGACGGCTCGTCGGTGACGAAATGCAGCGCCTCGTGCGCGTCGAAGTCGGGGTAACCCCAGGGGGTGGTCATGATCGGCGCAAGTCCTGCTCGCAAAAAGAAAAATGGGGCGATCGACGGGGCTTGAACCCGCGACCCTCGGTACCACAAACCGATGCTCTAACCAGCTGAGCTACGATCGCCGCAAGCGCCCTTGGACAAGACGCGCCACGCCCTTAAGGCGGGGGGCATCATAAGGCAAGGCGAGGCGCGATGAACGCGACGATCAAAAAATTTGGTTACCCCGCGACCCTGGTCCGCGACTATCGCCACTGGGTGCTGCTGGTCCGCCCGGCGCAAGTCACCGCCGGTTCGCTGATCCTCGCCGCCAAAGGTGATGCTACCGCTTATGGTGACTTGCCGACGGACGCGTTTACCGAACAGGGGTCAATCGTCTCCGAGCTTGAGCAAAAGCTGCGCGAGATCATAAAACTGGATAGAATCAACTATTTAATGCTGATGATGTTGGATCCGCATGTTCACTTTCACATCTTTCCCCGCTATCGGGGCACACGTTCCTTCGCGGGGCTGGTGCTGACCGACCATGGCTGGCCCGGCCCTCCCGATCTCAAATCGGCGGTGGAACTGGATTCGGCGGCCATCGGGCAGGCAGTCGAAGCCTTTCGCTAAGGTTGGTGCCAGCCAAACTGGTAACCAATGTTTACAAAACAGGGCATTTCGCTTGCGCATTCTTCTGGATTGGCGCAAATCTTTGATTCGGGGAGTGGACGTTGAATTCAACTCGAACTGCAAGGCGCGAGCCTGCTTCCAGCGTGCCCCTTAAGGACACGCTGCTTCGGGCCGGACTGTCGGCGACGCTTGCCGCCGCCCTCGATGACATGCCCCACCGCAATGTTAACCTCGATCCGCGTCGCCCATTCCGCGAGCCGGGCATGCCGCGCAACGAAGTCATGTTTGTGACAGCCGGACTGATTTCCAAATATAAGACCGATTCGAGCGGCCGCCGACAGATTGTCGCGCTTCGCTTTCCCGGCGAAGGCGTGCTGCCGCGCGAAGGCAATGCCAGCTACGGCATCCAGGCGATCGTCAAGAGCGAGGTGCTGATTGGCAAGGTCGAGGATTTCGACAAGGTCGTCGCGAGCAATCCCGATCTCGCCAATTTCTTCTGGCGGCTGGTCCAGCGCAACGAATCGATTGGCTACGAATGGATGGTCAATACCGGCCGTCGCGATTCGACCGCCCGCGTTGCCCATCTGTTGTGCGAAACCACGACCCGTTATGGCATCGATGTGCACAGCGAGCCGCTGATCAACCCTTTCACCCAGCAACAGATCGCAGACATCACCGGCCAGACCAGCGTCAACGTCAACCGCGTCTTCGCCGACCTCGAGCGCCAGAAACTGATCAAGCGCAGCGGCCGCGAAATCCGCTTCCTCGACTGGCCCGAACTGCTCCGCGTGGCGAGCTTCCAGCCGGGCTATCT
>JBKJNP010000213.1:0-2512 GCA_046593565.1 Sphingomicrobium sp.
ATCACAGCGCGACGGTGATGCTGATGGATCGCTCCGGCCAGTTCATTGCCACGCTCGCCCCCGAAGAAGGCGATGCCGTGGCGCTCGACAAGCTCAGGCGGGTGACGAGCTAGCGGCGAGCACGCGATCGAGCAGCCGGTCGATCGCGGCCAGGCTCTCGGGCTCTTCAAGGTTCGGGACATGGCCGACGTGCGGGATGGTGACGAGTTCGACTTCGCTGATCTCGGTCGCCATTCTGGCGGCAGTTTCGACGCTTAGCAGATCGCTAAATTCGCCGCGCAGGATGGTCACCGGGCGCCCGTCAAGCGCTCGATAATATGGCCAGGCGTCGATTTGCGGCTTGCCCGCAGCGCACTCGAAATTCTGCGCAATCGCCAGATCATAATCGAGCCGGATCTCGCCGCCTTCCTCGCGGTAGATGCGCCGAACGAATCGCGCCCAATCCGCCGCCAACCAGCGCGGGAACATCGCCTGATTGCGCTCTGCTTCGGCTGCCGCCGCCTCATCCCAGCTCGAAAAGCATCGATCCTGGCCAACATAAGCGCCGATTCGCTCGACTCCGCCTTGATCGATTGTGGGTCCGATGTCGTTGAGTAGCACCCCGGCGATGCGTTCCTGGTCGGTCGCGGCGAGCAGCATTGTGCATAATCCGCCAAGCGAGGTGCCGATGAACACCGCGTCGGCAATCCCCAGCTGATCGAGCAACTTCATCAGGTCGGCGACATAGGTCAGCGGCGCATAATTGGCCGGATTGGGGTCATAACCACTGCCGCCGCGACCGCGCAGGTCGACCGCAATCACTCGCCATTGGCCGGCATAGCGGTCGGCGACGGGTTCAAAATCGCGCGCGTTGCGGGTCAGCCCGGGGATGCACAGGATCGGCGGACGCTCATGCGGCCCGTCATAATCGCGATAATGGAGCTTGAGGCCGTCGGGGCTGTTCCAGCTTCGGTCGGTCCACACGGCCATCAACGCTTTCCCCTTGTTCGCGCCTCCCCTATCGCGGGCCGATGGCCGCCGATCAACCCATCCTTGAGCTTGGACCAGGCTTTTATGATCCGGTTGCCGCGGCCGACTTCCCGCAGGCAATTCCGCGCTTCGTCAATCAGCGCTGGGCCGAGCGCGTCGGGCTGGGCACGGTCGAGTGGGAACGCCACTTCGCCCGGTTCGAGCCATTGCCCGGAAATCTGCCCGAGCCGCTCGCGCTTCGCTATCACGGCCACCAGTTCCGCCACTACAATGCCGATCTTGGCGACGGTCGCGGTTTCCTGTTCGCGCAGGTCCGCGATGCCTCGGATCGATTGCTCGACCTTGGCACCAAGGGCAGCGGGACGACCCCGTGGAGCCGGCGCGGCGACGGCCGACTGACGCTCAAGGGCGGGGTGCGTGAAGTGCTCGCCACCGAGATGCTCGAGGCGCTGGGCGTCAACACCTCGAAGAGCTTCGCCTTGTTCGAAACCGGCGAAGCGCTCGAGCGCGGTGATGAGCCTTCGCCGACGCGATCGGCGGTGCTGACCCGCCTCAGCCATGGCCACATCCGCATCGGCAGTTTCCAGCGGCTGGCCTTTTTCGACGATCGCGAGGGGCTGGCCGCGCTGACCCGATATTGCCTGACCTATTTGTTCGACGCGCCGGGCGATGATCCGCATGATTTGCTCGACCGCGTCTGCTCGGCGACGGCGACGCTCGCGGCGTCCTACATCGCCGCTGGCTTTGTCCATGGCGTGCTCAACAGTGACAATATCAACATCACCGGCGAAAGCTTCGATTATGGCCCGTGGCGGTTCGCGCCCGAATGGGACGAAACTTTGACCGCGGCCTATTTCGATCACGCTGGACTTTATGCGTTCGGCCGCCAGCCCGAAGCGATCCAGTGGGACGTCGCACAGCTCGCCGGGTGCCTCGCGCTGATCGGCGACGCTGCGGCGCTGTCGGACCTGCTCGCGGCGTGGCCGGCACGATTTGAGGCGGCGCTGTTCGAGCGCTTGCTGGCGCGGCTTGGGGTGGCACGGTCGGGCGCCGAGGACCCGGCACTGGTGTCGGCCTTATTGGCCGCGCTTCGCTCGCGCCGGGTCGGGATCGACCGCTTGTTCTTCGATTGGCGGGGCGGACGAATTCCCGATGCGATTGAGTATCACGACCCGGCATTCGACCCGCTGCGCGCCGCACTGGCCGGGCGGCAGGGTGAAGTTTCGCATCCATATTGGTCCGATCCCGCCCCCTGCGCGATGCTGATCGACGAGGTCGAGGCGATCTGGACGGCGATCGCCGAGCGCGACGATTGGGCGCCGTTCGAGCGCAAGCTGGCGGCAGTCCGCCGAATGGGCGAGGCGATGGCGGCGGACGCTTGACCGCGACGCGGAGCCGTGGGAGCAGCGCGCTCGTGCGGGAGTATCCATGACCGACCAACTCGTTTCGACCGAGCCGGCAACCGGCGCGGAAATCTGGCGCGGCGCGATCGGTGATGCCGCCGCCGAAGTCGCCGCCGCGCGCGCTGCCTGGCCCGAATGGG
>JBKJNP010000238.1:0-5149 GCA_046593565.1 Sphingomicrobium sp.
AGCAGCGCAACCGGCTGAAACGCGACCTGACCGCGATGCGCGAGAAATTTGGTGACGAGCGGCGGACGCGGATCGGGGAGGTCGCCGCGGCGCATCGCGAGATCGACTGGTCGCAGATGATCGAGAAGGAGCCGATCACCGTGATCCTGTCGCAGCGCGGCTGGATACGGTCGATGCGCGGCCATGTCGCGGAGGGTGAGGGGGACAGCCTCAAGTTCCGCGAGGGCGATGGTCTGGCGAAGATGTTCCATGCCCAGACGACCGACAAATTGCTGATCGCGGCCGAGGACGGGCGGGTGTACACGCTGGGCGGGGACAAATTGCCCGGCGGGCGCGGGTTCGGCGAGCCGGTGCGGCTGTCGATCGACCTCGCCGGCGAGGTCGAGATTGTCGCGCTGATGGTGGTCAAGGCGGAAACGCGGCTGCTGGTCGCCTCATCCGACGGGCGCGGCTTCCTGACCAGCGGCGCGGCGGTGCTGGCCGAGACGCGCAAGGGCAAGCAATTGGTCAATTTGAAACCCGGGGCAAAGGTGGCGGCGGTCAAGCTGGTTGCGCCGCAGGCCGATGCGGTCGCGGTGATCGGCGAGAACAGGAAGATGCTGGTGTTCCCGCTGGCCGAGCTTCCCGAACTTGCGCGCGGGCAGGGGGTGACGCTGCAACGCTATCGCGACGGCGGATTAGCAGATGTCACGACCCTGGTCGCGGCCGAGGGGCTGAGCTGGGCGCAGGGCGGCGAAAGCGGCCGGACCCGGACCGAAAGCGACCTCACACCGTGGCGCGCAGCGCGCGGCGCGGCGGGGCGAATGCCGCCATTGGGCTTCCCGCGCTCCAACAGGTTCGGGGGCGATAAGTAGCGATCCGAAACGGGGCGTTAACCCCTTGCGGTTACTCCGGCTCGATGCAGGCTGCAAAAAAACCCGAACCGGGGCGTGATCCCGCGCGCGCCGCAGCAGCGCAGGCTAGGGATTCGGCTGAAGCTTACGCCAGGTTCGACATCAACGCCGGCCACGATCTGCTCGACGCGCTGCCGATCGCGGCGGCGGTGGTCGGCCTCACCAGCCGCGGCGTGCTCAAGCTGATCGACCGCAACAGCAAGTTTGACGAGGTGATGGCCTCGACCGGCGACGACAAGATGATCAGCGGCGACTTCCGCGATTGCTGCCACGTCAAGATCGCGCGGCTGATGGAAACCTTCCTCGCCGACTTCGATTCCTTGAGCGAGCTGGAATTCAGCCACGGCGCCGGGATCGGGGCGACCCATTACCGGATCAAGCTGGCGCCGCTGGCGCACGATTCGAACCGCCGGCCGCGGTGCATGGTCAGCCTGGTCGACCGGACGGTCGAGGTGCAGGCCGAAAAAGCGCTGCGCGCGGAAATGCTGCGCGACAGCCTGACCGGACTGCCCAACCGGTTGGCGTTCGGCGAAATGATCGAGGTCGCCGAAAGCGCGGGTGAAGGCAATAGTTCGGGCGATACGGTCGAGGTCGACGGGCTGGTGCGGCCGGTCGGCCATGCCGTGCTGGTCGTCGACATGCTGCGCTTCAGCCGGATCAACGAGAGCATGGGCGGGCTGTTCGGCGACGAATTGCTGATCACCTTCGCGCGGCGGCTGATCTCGGCGCTGCGCTCGGGCGACCGGCTGGCGCGCACCGGGGGCAATGAATTCGGGATCATCGTCGCGCTTCGCCGCGGCATGGGCGATGCAATGAAAGCGGCCGACCGGATCCAGGAAGTGATGACCGCGCCGTTCAAGCTGAGCGACCTGGAGATCAAGGTCGAATGCGCGATCGGGCTGGCGATGATGCAGAAAGGGCAGGACCCGGAAGAATTGTTCCGCAACGCCCAGTTCGCGGTCAAGCAGGCCAAGGCTGCGGGCACGCCGCAAGTCTATCATGCCGAAGAAGCGAGCCAGGCGCGGCGCCGCTTCTCGATCGAGACCGAACTTCGCCGCGCGCTCGAGAAAGACGAGCTCAAGCTTTATTATCAGCCGCTGATCGACCTGAAGTCGGGCAAGGTCAGCGGGTTCGAGGCGCTGGCCCGCTGGCACCATGAGGATCGCGGCGAAATCTCGCCCACCGAATTCATCCCGGTGGCGGAGGAAAGCGGGCTGATCCTGACATTGGGTCGCTGGGCGATGGACAAGGCGGCGCATACGCTGGCCGAATGGGACAAGGCCAATGGCACCCCGATCCCGGCCTATGTTGCGGTCAATCTGTCGGCGATCCAGGTCGCGCGTGACAATATCGCCGAGGTCGTGGCATCGGCCTTGCGATCGACCGGCCTTACCGGCGACCGGCTGACGCTGGAGCTGACCGAAAGCTCGATCGTCCAGGATCCGGGCCGTGCACTGCGTGTGTTCGAAGCCTTGAAGGCGCTTGATGCGACCGTGGCGATGGACGACTTCGGGACCGGTTACTCCAGCCTGGCTTATCTCCAGCGGCTGCCGATCGACGTGCTCAAGATCGACCGAAGCTTCGTCACCGGGATGATGCGCGACCCCGACAGCGTGGCCATTGTGCGCGCTGTTCTCAGTTTGGCCGATGCATTAGGCATGTCCACTACCGCCGAAGGGATCGAGACGGTCGAACTGGCGACGACTCTGGCGGCGCTCGGTTGTTCAAGCGGGCAGGGCTATTATTTCGCCAAGCCGCTAGAGGCGGAAGCGGCGCTCAACTATTGGAAATCGCGCCAGGCCTGAGCGGCGATCGCGCCAGCCTGAGCGGCGATCGCGACGCCCATGCTGGCGTCTCTCAATATCCTATGTTAATTCTTATCCGCTATATCGGGGGTGGATCGATGACGGGCGAAGTGCGTCGGGCCGATCTGGAGGGATTGACCGACCGGCAGGCGCGCCGGGCGGTCGACCTTTTGGCCTACGTTCTCCGACCCGCCGGGAGCCGGACCCAGGCGAAATTACCAACATGTCCTACGCCGGATGTGCGATGGATGGTATCGCGATGGATGTCGGCGACGCGGTAAAGCTCGACCTGTCCGGGTTGGGCAAGGTGGAGGCGGAGATACGCTGGGTGATCGGCGACAAGGGCGGGCCCCGGTTCGTCGATCGGTAACTAGTCAGTTTGCTCGGGAGTGAAGCGTTGAGAGAGCCAGGCCAGATCAAGCGCGGACCACGGGTTTCGACCGATTTGAAGGCGACCCTGCTACGTCCCGACGGCGAGGAAATCGCCGTAATCATCACCGACATCAGCAAGGACGGCTTCAAGCTGTCATCCGACACCCAATTGATGATCGGCGAGCGGGTCGATCTGTGCATGCCCAAAACCGGCGATGTGCCGGTGCAAATCCGCTGGTCGGTCGGCGGCGAGGCGGGCGGCGTATTCCTTGCGCCGCTGCCGTTGCGCGGGCTGAACTAGGCGCCCGGGCCGGCGAAAATATCCACAACGATCAGGGACACGGCTGCGGCCATCAGCATCCAGCCGGGATGCCGCCCGCGCGTCGCCCAGGCATTGGCGACCGCCGCGTAGAGAAACATGCTGCCAACAAGCTGGCTGATCCAGAGCCGCGTTTCCGCCCCCGCGACATTCGCCGCAATGACCAGTGCAGTGCCGCCGACCAGCCAGCTATAGGTGCTGTACTGGAGCAACGGCGGGACGATACGGCGGATGGTCATCGAGACCCCGGCGGAGTCGGCAATTCGGCGATCGATCGGGCCGACCATCAAGCGGTGGGTGACAATCCCGTGGAAAATGGCGGTAGCGCCACCGATCAGCCCGGCCAATGCTAGTGCGGCAATTTGCATATCCGTACACCTCTGTATGGTCCGTTTGAACGATAGCCATTGCGGTGTCAATGCACTGGTGTATGGTAGATGCTATGGACACGCGGCTGAAACGGCAGGACTGGATCAACAGCGGGCTGCGTACGCTCGCCACCGAGGGCGCCAGCGCGCTTAAGGTTGGTACGATGGCGGCGCAGCAAGGCGTCTCGCGCGGGAGTTTTTACTGGCATTTTCGCGACTTCGCCGATTTCCGCTCGCAACTGCTGCAAGCCTGGCGCGACCGGACCGTCGACCAGGTGATCCGCGAATTCGACGACGATAATTCAGGGCCGGGGCGCTTGCAGCGACTGGTCAAGCGCGCTTTCTTCGGCAAGCGCGGACTCGATCGGGCGGTGCGCATCTGGGCGGCGGACGAGCCGGCGGTTGCGGCGATGGTGGTGGAGGTTGATGCCCGCCGGGTGGGTTATATGGCGAAGTTGCTGCTCGATGCCGGGGTCGATGCCGAACAGGCGCAGCCGCGCGCGGCGTTCCTCTACTGGGCCTATCTCGGGCAGGCGATCGTGATGGACCCGGCCACCGCGGCGATTGACGAAGCAGCGATGGAGGGAATCGCGGATTTGTTCGAGGGATAGGCCGCCGGCGCTAGCCCAAGGACGGCCAGACTTTCCGCACGAGTGCTGCAAATCGCGGATCGTCGCCCAAAGGGTCGAGCCCGGCATCGACTTTGATGAATAGCAAGGCATGGTCACGGACGGCGAAGGCGCGGTCGAGCCAGTCGATGGCGTCATCGACATCGCCGAGCGCGACGTGGATCAGCGCAATGTCGTAGGGGCAAACATATTGCTTCGCCGCAGTTTCCTTCAGTTCGGCGAGGATCGCGCGTGCCTCGTCGATGGCGTTGGCACGCGCCTTGACGTAGCCGAGCGCGCCCAAGGCGAACACCGAGCGCTCGCCGAGCTGGGTCGCTTTTTCAGCCGCTTCGACCGCTTCGTCGGGCAGTCTGGCATAAGCGAAACTGAAGGCAAGCGCGTAAAAAACGCGGAATTCATCGGGGAACAGCGCGCGCGCCTGCTCGAGCTGCGCGATGCCTTGGTCGTGACGGCCGGCGCAGCGATGGACCACCGCCACCAGCACATTGGCCGCGACCGACAGGGGGTCGAGGCCGAGTGCCAGCAGGGCATGGTCGAGCGCTAGGTCAAACTCGCCGACCGCACACAAATAGCGCGCATAATGATGATGCGCGCTGACCGAGCCACGGTCGAGCTCGACTGCTTGTTTGAACTGGCTTTCGGCTTCCTCGAAATCCCAGTCGTGAACGAACGCGATCAAGCCCAAGGAGGCGTGCGCGTCGGCCATTCGGTCGTCGAGCTTGAGCGCCTTTTGGGCGGCGGCGCGGGCACGGGCATAAGCGAT
>JBKJNP010000259.1:0-5389 GCA_046593565.1 Sphingomicrobium sp.
GAAGCTCGTCGACTTCCGGCCGGATGAAATCGATGCTCATGGGTTGTACCCTCCCCTGGTCGCCTAGCGCGTTGAACCGTCAGGGTGAATCATTGAATCATCATGAGTCCAGCGGCAAGCGAAAACGTTAACGTCAGCCAAAAAACCTGCTCCGCCGTGGCCCAAGCGACTCACCTGATTCAAAATGGGACGGCCTTTGGCGGGTCAGGTCTTATTGACTAATTGATCCGAAAGGGGGCCGCTAGTTAATGGGTATTTCGATTGTCCTCGGCAAATACCGTACGCCATCAAATTCTGAGCCATTGAGAAGTAAATACTCGGATCCGCCTCGGCATCGCCCTTGAACATTAATGGACTCAAACTTGCTAATCTTGTTGGCAATCGAAGCAAACGTCCGCTGATTGACCGGCCTACCCTTCAGATTGAGGCCGACCAACGATGCCCGGAAAAGTTGCCTTTTTTGTGCATCTCGAAAAGCTGTAACCGCAACCTTGGCCATCGAATGGCGAGGAGATGCAGCGCAACGCCAAGTCGCAATCAGCGTCGATTCCGCCGGCCGCAACGTGAATTCGTAGCGCCAATCAGGCGTGGGCGGCTGGTTAGATATAATTGGCGTTTGCACGATTGCCGCAATGGCAAAGACATGGTGAATTAACATGTGCAATCCTCGGTATTCGGATCAACCGTCTCGCCATCGGCGGACGTCGCCGTTTCGCGATCAGCGGCGTCATATTCCTTGATGACCAGCTTCTGTCCATCGAAACCAATTACATATTGTGTGAAGCCCGCTGCGTTGCCTCCATCAGCGGCGATCTGCGCCGCGTAATAGTCGAAGGTGATCCAGTCACCTTGGACCACGCCATCGCGAGTATGTGTTTGACTCGGATAGAGCAGACGGTCGGGACTACTTGAGGTGAAATACGGGTCCAGGCCGCCTAGTCCATCAGGCAAGAAGGCCGGATGGCTGTGCACCATCGCAACGACGCCAGAAAAATCGGTGGTCCCATCCGCATTCATCGGCAAGGACGAAGCATCGAAACGGGTATGGTAATCCGGTGAAGGGGCAAGCGACGTGTGATGCAGCGCCCCTGTAGAATCACGCCAGATCAGCGATCCATATTCCATGTTTTGGTTCGCTTGTGCCGTAATTTCACGAAGGATATCGGCCACTTCAGCGTCGATCGCCTGTTCCTGTCTTTGCGCTTCGGTCATTCCCGAGCAGGTACAATCTGGCTCACGCTCAAGTCCGCCAGTATCTTCTGAATGCACCGTCCAATAGTCCGCTCCTGGACCACTGTCCCACCAACTATAGGTGTCCAATCTCGAGTATCGCGTCCCGGTGACCACGATCGGCCCCTCATCCTCATTCATCGTCCGCACACTGACCTTGCTTGTCGCGATTTCGCTCCACTCATCGGACGTACCCGACGAAATAAAAGGGTGCCGTTCCGAAAAATCACCTCGCTCGAAAGCGCCAAATCCGTCCTGGATCGCCGATGTGCCGGACCAGCGGCCTGGATGATGATCGGGGCCGCCCGGATAGAAATCGACCACGGGCGGAAAAGTGTAGGAATCAGCTTCGAACCACATACAGCCTCCAGCTCCGCGACGATTGCGCGAAGACATTTGTATTTGATTCGGCGTGGGCAGGCTGGGTGATTGACGCAACCCAGTCAAGCATTGCGGCCTTAATCAGCAGAAAGAATTGTTTGTAGTTCAATATGTTACGGCGGCGTTATCACCCTTGATCGCGCTGGCGAGCGAGTTCGAGCCTGTCCTCAATCGACCTCGATCTGGCGGATTGCCGGGACCGCGAACGCCCACCACAGGGCGCCGAACACCGCCACTCCGGCGGTCAGATAGAAAGCGCTGCCATAGCCCGCTTGGTCGATCATCATGCCGGTGATGATCGGCCCGAAGATACCCGACAGATTGCCGACCGCATTCTGGATCCCGACCCAGGTGCCGACCGCGCGCGGGCCGGCGAACATCTGGGCGATGGCGTAGAGGTTCAATGACAGCGCCGCGGTCGCCGCCCCGCCGACGCACAGCCAGAACAGCAACGCCCCGACGCTCTCGCTGGTGTAAATGCCGAAGATCGCCACCCCCGCGAGCAACTGGCTGACGATCATCATCGTCCGGCGGATGGTCGCTTCGGACCGGCCCGATCGGGTCCAGCGATCGCTGATCACGCCATAGGCCGTCGCCGCGACCGCCTGCACGCCATAGCCGACGCTGGCCAGCAGGGTCATTTCACCGATCGAATAGCCGCGCGACTGGACGAGGTAGAGCGGCAGCCATGCGAGCAGGAAATAGAAACAGAAATTGCCCGCCGAATGGCCGATCCCCATCGACCACAACGACCAGTTGCCGAGCAATTTGCTGGCCGGAACCCGCGCCAAGGCGGCGCCTTCCACGACCGTCGACAATTGCCGCACCACCCGTTGCCACGGCACCAGCCACAGCAGGGTCGCCAGCCCGAAGATGAAGAACATCGCGCGCCAGCCCAACGTCGCCACGATCAGCCCGCCGGTCAGCGTCCCGATCGCCGGTCCCAGGGCCAATCCCGCCGCGACCGCCGCATTGGCCATCCCGCGTTGTTCGGGCGGGACATTCATGGCGATGATCTTCGACGTGCCGGGAAAGGCGATGCTTTCGCCGATGCCGAGCATCACCCGCAGCACGAGCAATGACGAGAACCCGCCGACGAACCCGATCAGCAAGGTGCTCGCCGCCCACAGGACGATCCCGCCGGCCATCAATTTGTACACCGAGAAACGATCGCACAGCCAACCGACCACAAGCTGCACCGGGGCATAGACCCAGAAGAAGGCCGAGACCGCGATCCCGAAGGCGGTGGCGCTCATGCCGAGCTCGCCCTTCATCACCGGCGCCGCCACCGCGATCGCCCCGCGGTCGACATAATTGAGGAACACAGCCGCGCCGAGCAGCAGCACCAGCCAGCGGGTCAGATTGCCCGATGCCGCGCGCGCATTATTTGCCGTTGCCATGCGCCTTCCCCCTCAACCCCGGTGGGAAGCTATCACGCGAATTGCGCCCCTAATAGCCCTGCTTGAGCGCGTTCATCAGCCGCGAAACGAACCCGCCGCCGGCCTTGCGCTCGACCGTCGTCCCAAGCGCCAGATCGCGGATGTCGCCGCTTCCGCCCGCCGCTAGCATCGCCAGCCCGACCAGGGTCGCGAACGCCGGTCCGCTATGCGCGTCGGGCAGCCCGGTGATCGTCTTGGGCCGCCCGATCCGTACCGCGCGGCCGAGCACGCCTTGCATGTAATCGGCGATATTCTTCAATTCGGCCCCGCCGCCGGTCAGCACTACCTGGCGTCCGACCGGTCCGGTGAAGCCAAGGCTTTTCAGCGCCGCCTCGATCTGGCTGGTCAGGCTCTCGACCTGCTGGCGGATGACGGTCATCAATTGCGCGCGGGTGATGCGGGTCGGGTCGTCGCCATCCTCGGCCCCCATCTGGTTGGCCTCGATCATCTCGTGATTGTCGCGCGGGGAGGTCATCGCCGAACCGTAGAAGCATTTCAGCCGCTCGGCGTCGCGGCGCTGCACCCCGAAGGCGCAGGCGATGTCGTCGGTGATATCCTTCGCGCCGAGCGGGATCGAGCGCAACCCGACCAGCATCCCGCCGGCGTGGAGCGAGACGTTGGTCACCTCCGCGCCAAGCTCGACCAGCGCCACGCCAAGCTCGCGCTCCTCGGGCGTCAAACAGGCCAGCGCCGCCGCCACCGGCGAGGCGACGATCGCCCGAACGCCGAGATGCGCCGAGCGGATCACATAATCCAGATTGCGAAGCGGCGCCGGATCGGCGGCGACGACATGGATGTCGACCCCCAGCCGGTCGGCGTGGAGCCCGATCGGATGCTTGACCCCTTCGACCCCGTCGATCGTGTAGAGCGCGGGGTGGGCATGGAGCACGGTGCGGTCGCCGCTGTTGATCGCCGCCTTGCCGCCGCGAAGCAGCTCGTCGATGTCGGATTGCTCGACCTGGTGCCCACCCAGTTCGACCTCGACATTGGCGACGTCGCTGACCAGACCGCCCGCACCGAAGCTCGCCCAGACATCGTCGATCGTCACCTGGCTCATCCGCTCGGCGCTTTCGACCGCCTCGCGCACCGCAACCTCGCTCGCTTCCATGTCGGTGACATAGCCGCGCTTGACCCCGCGGCTTTCGCGCTGGCCGGAGCCGAGCACACGCAGCCGCCCGTCCGCGTCGCGGGTGACGATCAGCGCGCTCACCTTGGACGATCCGATGTCGAGCGCGGTGACGAGGGGGTGCTGGGTCGGGGCGGCCATGTGGAGTGGGAATCAGCTTTCTTGCTTGGGCTCGGCGGCGGTGTCGGGGACTTGCGGCAGGCGGACGATCATCTTGCCGGGAATTCTCAGGTCGAAGCGCTTGATCCCGCGCCCGAGCAGTCCCGCCGATTTGTCCAGCCGCGCGAATTTGGCAAGCGCCTTCTTCGCCTCATCCGCGCCTTCGGGCAGCACGACCGTCTCGCCCGACTGGAAATTGAGGTCCCAGCGCCGCCCGCCGACCCACGCCGCACTCTCCAGCTGCGGCTTCAGGCTTGGCACCTCGCCGAGCAATTGGCCCAGTTCCTGGCTATGGGCATTGGCGCCCGGCCCGACCAGCAACGGCAGATCGGGCATGTCGCTGACCTTGACCCGGTCAAGCACCACGCCCTCGCTGTCGATCAGCGACAGTCGCGTCTTGTCCTGCCACAGCGCCGCGGGCTCGCGCTCGACGATGTCGATCACCAACGTATCGGGCAGTCGCCGCGACACGCGGGCGTCCTTGACCCAGCCGTAGCGCAGCAATTTCTCGCGGATTTCCGCCACGTCGACCAAAGGCATCGCCATGCTCTTCTGATCCAATGCGATCTGGAATACCGGGCGGCTGTCCATCCGCTGGACCCCGGTGACATCGACGCTGCGCACGCGGAAGCCCGCCTCGCCCATCGCCTCGCCAAGCCCGGCGCCGACTTTGGCCGGCACTTCCATCGCCACCGCGGCCACCGCGACGATCGCAGCCGCGAACAGCCCGAACATCCATCGCGCCAGCCGGTTGGCGCCGGCCTGCTCGACCGGCAGCTTGGCGACCAGCCGCTTGGGCACGTTGACCCGCGATCCGCTTTTGGCGCGCGGCCGCGCCTTGCCGGGCGACCCGCGACGGACCCGGGCGCTGCTCATGGCGTCTCGGCGTCCTTGAGCGCGTCGGCAATCAGGCGCTCGACCAGCTCGCCATAGTCGATCCCGCGCTGCCTTGCCTGTTCGGGCACCAGGCTCAATGGGGTCATCCCCGGCTGGGTGTTGACCTCGAGCAGGTAAATCCCCGCCTCGCCAAGTTCATCGTCCCAGCGGAAATCCG
>JBKJNP010000069.1:0-5294 GCA_046593565.1 Sphingomicrobium sp.
CTTGCCCGCCAGGATGCGCGCGCCGTTGAGGGTGCGCGCGGCGGCGGCATAAAGCGTGTCGATGGTGAAGCTCGACTTGCCCGAGCCCGAGACGCCAGTGATGCAGGTGAAGGTGCCGAGCGGGATGCTCGCGGTGATGCCTTGGAGATTGTTGGCGGTGGCGCCGTGGACGGTGAGCTTCTTGCCGGTGCCCTTGCGGCGCTTGGCGGGGAGCGGGATCGAGCGGCGGCCCGAGAGATAGTCGGCGGTCAGGCTGTCCTCGCACGCCATCAGATCGGCCAGCGTTCCGGCGCACACCACTTCGCCGCCGTGGACCCCCGCGCCCGGCCCCATGTCGATCAAATAATCGGCGCTGCGGATGCTGTCCTCGTCATGCTCGACCACCAGCACGGTGTTGCCGAGCGATTTGAGGCGCTGGAGCGTCTCGAGCAGGCGGTCATTGTCCTTCTGGTGGAGGCCGATCGAGGGCTCGTCGAGGACGTAGAGCACGCCCGACAGGCCGCTGCCGATCTGCGACGCGAGGCGGATGCGCTGGCTCTCGCCGCCCGACAAGGTGCCGCTGGTGCGGTCGAGGTTGAGGTAGTCCAGTCCGACATTGTCGAGGAAGCCCAAGCGGGCGTTGATCTCCTTGAGGATCGGGGTCGCGATCTCGCGCTGCTGAGGCTTCAATTGGTCGGCCAGCGTCGAAAACCAGCCAAGCGCGTCGGCCACCGAGCGGCGGGCGGAGAGCGAGATATCCTCGCCCGCGATCTTGACCGACAGCGCCTCGGGCTTGAGCCGGGCGCCGTGGCACACTTCGCAGGCGTGGCTCGCCTGGTAGCGCGACAGCTCCTCGCGCATCCACGCGCTTTCGGTTGACAGCATGCGGCGTTCCAGATTGCCGATCACGCCTTCGAACGCCTTCTTCACCTCGTACGACTTGCGCCCGTCGACGAAGCGCAGCGCGACCGGCTTGCCGCGGGTGCCGCGCAGGACGATCTGGTGGATTTCCTCCGACAAGTCGCCCCACGGGGTGGCGAGGTCGAAGTCGTAGGCGCGGGCGAGGCTGCCGAGCACCTGCATGTAATAAGGCGAGGGCGGCTGGCTCTTGGCCCATGGCACCACCGCGCCCTTGGCGATCGACAGCGCATGGTTGGGCACCACCAGATCGTCGTCGAACAGCATCTTCTCGCCGAGGCCATCGCACGCCGGGCAGGCACCCTGCGGCGCGTTGAAGCTGAACAGGCGCGGTTCGATTTCGGCAATGGTGAAGCCGGAGACGGGGCAGGCGAATTTCTCGGAAAAGACGATCCGGCCGGGGGCGCCATAGTCGAGTTTCATGCCGGACTGGGCGGCGTCAGGCTCGGCCGGCGGATCGGCGGGGTCGAGATATGCCAGCCCTTCAGCCAGTTTGAGTGCCGTCTCAAACGAGTCCGCCAGCCGGCTTTCGATCCCCGACTTTACCGCGATCCGGTCGACCACCACCTCGATGTCATGCTTGTATTTCTTGTCGAGCGCGGGCGCGTCCTCGATCGCCATCATCTCGCCGTCGATGCGGACGCGGGTGAAGCCGGCCTTCTGCCATTCGGCCAACTCCTTGCGATATTCGCCTTTGCGGCCGCGGATGACGGGGGCGAGGAGGTAATGGCGCGATCCCTCGGGCAATTTCATCACCCGGTCGACCATCTGGCTGACCTGCTGCGCCTCGATCGGAAGCCCGGTCGCGGGCGAATATGGCACGCCGACCCGGGCCCACAGCAACCGCATATAATCGTAGATTTCGGTGACCGTGGCGACGGTCGATCGCGGGTTGCGGCTGGTGGTCTTCTGCTCGATCGAGATGGCGGGGGAGAGGCCGTCGATATGCTCGACATCGGGCTTCTGCATCATCTCGAGGAATTGGCGCGCATAGGCGCTGAGGCTCTCGACATAGCGGCGCTGGCCCTCGGCATAGATGGTGTCGAACGCAAGGCTCGACTTGCCCGATCCCGACAGGCCGGTGATCACCGTCAGGCTCTCGCGCGGGATCTCGACGTTGACGCCCTTGAGGTTATGCTCGCGCGCGCCGCGGACGCTTATATGTGTCAGCATTCGGAACACCGATGCGTTGGTAAGTGAGTCAGCATGATCGGATGTTTGTTCCAGATTTGTTCTTGTTGCGCAAGAGGCCGCGCGAGCGATCAACGCGCCGGTTGAGATAGGGGTTCGGCCGAACGGATCAACTCTGATGGTGTATTGACACAATAATACACCGCCCTTAGCGTCATGGCGGGCACATGGGGGCTTTGGCATGGTGGTGATCGGATCGACGGGCGTGCTGGCGGCCGGCAAATGGCGGTGGCTGTGGGCGCTCGGCTGGATGGTTGTGTTGTGCATCCTCATTGTCGTCGCGTTCAACGCCGTTGCGAGGGGCACAGTGATGCTCATTGGCGAGGGTGCCGGCGACAAATTGCTGGCGGCGATCGCCGGGGCGGTCGCCATTCTCGTCATCTACTGGGCGGCAGTCCGCTTCGGGGAACGCCGGGCGGTCCACGAGCTTGGCTTGCGGTATGGGGTCACCGATCTGCTCCTCGGCCTGGGGGCCGGGGCGGGGGTCATGGCGACGATCGTCGGCCTGCTGTGGGCATTCGGCTGGGTCGCGATTGACGCCAAGCCAATCGACGCAATCGCATTGGCGCTGCGCGATTCGATCCGCTCGGGCGTGCTCGAGGAATTGGTGCTGCGACTGGTTATCCTGCGCTTGCTTTGGCGCGCATTCGGGATCTGGCCGGCGATCGCCCTTGCGGCGTTGCTGTTCGGCGTATTGCACCTCGGCAACCCGGATTCGAGCCCGTTCGCCGCCCTCTGCTTGATCGCCGGCGAGGGCATCGGAATCGGCCTGTACTTGATCACCGGCCGCATCTGGGCATCGATCGCGATGCATGCCGCGTGGAATTTCACCTTGGGCTGGATATTCGGTGCCGCCGTGTCGGGCACCGACGACATCGCCGGGGGGCCGCTCGCGCTGCGGCCGGTCGCTGGCGTGCCCGAGCTGCTGAGCGGCGGCGGTTTCGGTCCCGAAGCGACGCTCGCCGCACTGATCGTGTCGCTGTTGGCAAGCGCTGCATTCCTATGGTGGGCGTGGAAGCGCGGCTGCTTCGTGGCGGCCGATCAACCCGCCAGCGGATATGTGGCGATCGCTTCATAGGACGATCCGTGACGCCCGACATGGCTTTGGTAGAGGATCATTGCGGCGATGCGCTCGGCGGAACTGGCGAGTCCAGCGCTGCGCTCCAGCCAGCCAGCCGGATCGACCGCGCCCGATCGCCGCCGGGCGAGGGTGATGTGGGGCAGGAAGGCGCGGCCTTCGGGCTTCAGACCGGCACGAACAAGCGCGCGATCGACCTTGCCATGCAGCGCGGCCAAGGGTTCGACCGGCGCGACCCGGGCGAACAAAGCGCCGCGCGGGCCGTGATCGAACCAGCCGGCCCCGGACAGGGCCAGGTCGATCGGCGGCGCACGGAGCGATCCGAGCGCGCTCGCGACATCCTCGGCCACCGGCCGCTCGACCTCGCCGATGTAGCGCAGGGTGAGGTGAAGCTGTTCCGCGTCCTGCCATGCCCAGCCCGGCGGGCCGTCCTCCATCGCCGTCAGGCAGGCAGCGCGGACGCCAAGCGGCGGGCGGAGGGCGACGAACAGGCGGTGCATTTCCCCTCCTATCGCCCCCTGAGACGGGGCGCGACCGGTTTCGCTTGAATTGGACACGCAAAAACACGATATTGCGTTCGTTGGGGATGTGTCGTCGAGGCCCCCCGGAAGAGGAGATGTAATGCAGAACCAGTTCGACCCGCGCATGACTGGCGTGGACCCGGCGATTTCCGTCGGTGTGCCGCGTGCCGCGCGCGATGCCGGCCTTCGGTCCTACATGTTGTCAGTCTACAATTATATGGCGTCGGGGGTGCTGCTAACTGGCATCGTCGCGTTGCTGTTTGCAAGTTCGGGCATGGCAGCCCAGGTGTTTCAGGGCGGCGGTTTGCTGCCTTGGGTGATCATCCTGTCGCCACTCGCCATCGTGTTCGCGATGAGCTTTGGTCAGAACCGGATGCAGACGGGGACGTTGCAGTTGCTGTTCTGGGCCTTCGCCACGCTCATGGGTCTGAGCATGTCGACGATCTTCCTGCGCTACACCGACGTGTCGATCGCGCAGACCTTTTTCGCGGTTACTGCCGGCTTCATGGGGCTAAGCCTGTACGGCTACACCACCAAGAAGGATTTGTCGGGCTTCGGCACCTTCTTGATCATGGGCGTCGTCGGCCTGCTCGTGGCCATGGTGGTCAACATGTTCATGCAGTCGACTGCGATGGGCTATGCGATCAGCGCAATCGGGGTGCTGCTGTTCGCTGGACTGACCGTCTATGACACGCAAAAGATCAAATCGGTTTACGCGCATGTCGCGGGCACCGACATGCTCGGCAAGGCGGTAATCATGGGCGCGCTGACGCTTTACCTGGACTTCATCAATATGTTCACTTTCCTGCTCAACTTCATGGGCAGCCGCGAGTAGCTCTCGCGTTTTCGGACAAGGGAAAGGCCCGGCGGAGCGATTCGCCGGGCCTTTTTTGTTGCTGAACTCGGCGGCTCAAAAGCCGGGCAGGGTGACCTTGATGTCCAGCCCGTCGCCGCGCCAGTCGATGTCGAGCGTGCCACCATGTGCCGTAAGCATACGGCGGATCAGGGTCAGGCCGCTGCTCCCATCGCGCTGGTCATCATCGACCGGGCGGTCGGTGGTCTCATGCCAGCTGATGGAAAGAATCTTGTCCTCGACCAGCCCGTCGATCGCGATTCGCCCGCCATGGCCGAGCGCGCCATACTTGTTCGAATTGGTGCTGAACTCGCCAAGCACCAGTGCGAGGGTCCTCACCTGCCGCTCGTCGAGCTCGACCGCGGGCAGCGGCGCGATCTCGAGCGCCGCACCATCGCCGCAGAACGGCTCGGTCAAGCGACGAACCAGATCGTCGAGCGTGGCGGTGCCGATCGCATCGCCATCCAGCAGCAGCGACTGGGCGACGCCCAGTCGCGCCAGCCGCTCGACTATTTCGCGCGCGAAAGCCTCGCGCTCGGGCATGCCGCGCGCCGTTGCAGTGACGATCGCACTGGTCAGCGCATAAGCATTCTGCAGCCGGTGCCGCATTTCGGCGGCGGTCGATTCGCGCAGCTCACGCGCCACGATGTCGCCTGAAATATCGCGCGAGATCGAGATCAGGCCTTTCAGCGTGCCATGCTCGTCGCGCAGCGGGGCGACTGACACGTCCCACCAGCGGGACTCGCCCTTGCCG
>JBKJNP010000096.1:0-4322 GCA_046593565.1 Sphingomicrobium sp.
ATCGCCGCGATCAGCAGGCCCTTGGCGTCATAGGGATTGGACGGGATGACGGTCTTGATCCCGGTGATGTGGGTGAACAGGGCCTCGGGCGACTGGCTGTGGGTCTGGCCGCCGAAGATGCCGCCGCCGTACGGACTGCGGATGACCATCGGCATGGTCCATTCGCCCGCCGTGCGATAGCGCATCCGGGCCACTTCGCTGACGATCTGGTCGTAGCCGGGGTAAATGTAATCGGCGAACTGGATCTCGACCAATGGTTTCAAGCCATAAGCCGCCATGCCGACCGCGGTGCCGATGATCCCGCCTTCCGAAATCGGCGCGTCGAAGCAGCGAGTCTTGCCGAATTGCTCCTGCAGCCCGGCGGTGGCGCGAAACACCCCGCCGAAAAAGCCGACATCCTCGCCGAACACGATTATGTCGGGGTCGCGATCCATCATCACCCGGTGGGCGTCGTTGATCGCCTCGATCATGTTCCTGTTGCTCATGACGGGTCCCGCCCGAGGAACTCGCGGGCTTCGGCGAGCGCTTCGTTGCGCTGCTCGGCGATGTGCCAGGGAACCTCGGCGAACACGTCCTCGAACATCGATCCGATATTCTCGAACCCTTGTTGCGACAATATGCCCTGCTTCTCGGCTTCCTTCTGCGCGGCGCGGACGGTGGCGTCGATGTCCTTGTCCTGGGCGGCATCACGCTCGTCGTCCCACTCGCCAAGCGCGACAAGGTGAGCCTTGAGCCGCGCGATCGGGTCGCCCAGCGGCCAGGCGTCGGGCTCGCCCTTGGGGCGGTAGCCGGTCGGGTCGTCCGAGGTCGAATGACCCTCGGCGCGGTAGGTGAAGAATTCGATCAAAGTCGGCCCGCCATTGGTGCGCGCCCGTTCGCTCGCCCAGCGCACCGCGGCATAGACGGCGAGCGCGTCATTGCCGTCGACCCGAAGGCCCGCAATGCCATAGCCGACCGCGCGGCTGGCGAAGGTCGCCTGCTCGGCCCCGGCGATTCCAGAAAAGCTCGATATCGCCCACTGGTTGTTGACCACCGCGAGGATCACCGGCGCCTGATAGACCGCGGCGAAGGTCAGCGCCGAATGGAAGTCGCCCTCGGCGGTCGCGCCGTCGCCGATCCAGCCCATCGCGATGCGGCTGTCGCCCTTGATCGCGCTGGCCATCGCCCAGCCGACCGCCTGCGGATATTGCGTTCCGAGATTGCCCGAGATCGAGAAGAAGCCGTGCGTCTTGTCCGAATACATGATCGGCAGCTGGCGACCGTGGAGCGGATCGCCGGCGTTGGAATAGATCTGGCACATCATTGTCACCAACGGATAGCCGCGCGCGACGAGCAGGCCCTGCTGGCGATAGGTCGGGAAATGCATGTCCTCGGGGTCCATCGCGGCGGCCGCGGCGACCGCGATCGCCTCCTCCCCGGTGCACTTCATGTAGAAACTGGTCTTGCCCTGCCGCTGGGCACGGTACATGCGATCGTCGAACACGCGCACGGTCTTCATGTCGGCCAGCATCTTGCGCAGTGTGTCCGCGTCGAGCCGGGGATCCCAAGGTCCGACCGCCTTGCCGTCATCATCCAGCACGCGGACGAGATGCGTGCACAGCGGGAACGTCTCCTCCGCCTTGGCCGCGACATCGGGGCGCGGCGCGGCGCCTGCTGCGGGCACGATGATCGACGAGAAATCGGGCGCGTCGCCGGGCCGGTACTTCGGCTCGGGCACATGCAGCGCGAGCACGGGGCGATTGGCGCGGTCGGGGGGAGTCTTGGTCATTGGAGATGGCGCTTAATGCGGCGCGCATCTGCGGGCAACCTAGTCCGGCGCGTAACCCAGCAGATCGCCCGGCTGGCAATCCAATTCGCGGCACAGCGCCTGGAGGGTGGAGAAGCGGATCGCGCGCGCCTTGCCGGTCTTGAGAATCGACAGGTTGGCGAGCGTGATATCGACCCGCTCGGCCAGCTCGGTCAGCGTCATTTTCTTGTTGAGCAGCAGGTCGTCGAGTTTGACGTTGATCGACATCAGACCGTCCCTTCCAGCTCGTCGCGCATCTCGGCGCCGATCCGGAACACACGGGCGAGAATGAACAGGACGAGGATCAGGAGCAGGCTTCCCCCCAGGTTCGCGTCGGGCAGCCGTCGACCATCGTCGACATATTGTGCGGCCCATCGCGCGATTCCGACTACGGTCAGCCACACGGCCTGACCGCCGACTGTGATCCAGCCCATTCGCCCCAGACGGTTGGCATTGTCGGGCTGGAATGGGTCGCCCTGGCGGACGGATTCGACGATTCGACGAAGCTCGAGCAGGAACCGCGCGGTTAGGAGCAGGAGAGCAACGATCAGGCTGAATCCGAATACGACCAGACCGTAAGATGAAGAGGGTGCGCCCGCGGCGGCGATCTTGTCGAACACCACTGCCCGCTCAACGGTGAGAATCGCGCCAACCCCGATCGCGACCATCGCGGCGGCGAACAGCAGAAGGCCGATCAGAATGAGCAGCAGCAGACGAGCAGCGGTCAGCAGCGGGTCTCCGGGCTTATCGGGAACGCCTTGCAATGGGGGCGTGGCCATCTTGTAGATCTCCGACATGGTTGATATCGATAATCAATAATACATGTTGCGTCATATTGTCAATCGATAATATCGAAAAACGATATGGAAAAGTTGGCGTGGGTTTGACGAAGCGGATCCGTCGAGGCAAAGGCGCTGGCCATGACCGACAAAAAAGCCAAACCCGACGACAGCGCGCCTGCGCTTCCCGATCACCTCAGCCTCGACCCGCGCAGTCCGCACTTCAACGGCGACGTGTTGGAACGCGGGGTGGGAATCCGTTTCAACGGCACTGAGAAGACCAATGTCGAGGAATATAGCGTGTCCGAAGGCTGGATCCGTGTCGCCGCCGGCCGCAGCCGCGACCGCTTCGGCAATCCGATGACGATCAAGCTGAAGGGCGTGGTCGAGCCTTATTACGAAGCGCCCGCCGAAAAGGGCGAAGAGGCGGAATAGCCTGTAACCCCCCTCCCTGAAGGAGGGAGGGGAGGTTCAGATCAGCGCGGTCCGACGTCGTTGGGATAGACCGGCGCGCGACTGGCCTGGCGCTTTTCATAAAGCTTCTTCGCCGCCCAGCCCGCACCCAGTGCCAGCCCGAGCGGTCCGAGCCCGCGCCGCGCAATCGCAGCCAGCCCAAGGCCGAGCAGCGCGCCCTTGGCACCCGACTGGCGCCCGGCGACCTTGCTGCCGATGAAAGCACCCGCGATTTTTCCCAACATGGTCATTCCTTTCTGAGGTTTCTGGCCTTTCTGAGGTTTCTGGCCTTCCGGTGAGTTTCTTGCCCGCTCAAGCGCGCGAGGCCGGGCTTCGTTCCTTGGCGCCAATATCCGGACATGAACAGTTGGTCAGCTTTCCCAACTGGTGGTGGGAAAATCCGCCAACTGCCCGGGTTAAACAAGGACTGAATGCAAAAAATGGCGGAAAAGCGCAATTGGCACGACCCTTGAATAGTAGGCTGCATGAGCCGCCGACCTTTGATGGCGGGTCTAAAAGGGAGATAGACAATGTTTGGTTCGAACCTTCAGCGCCATCTGATTGCTGCCTTCGCGGCAGTCCTGATGAGCACGATCGCGGTTGGCGCCGCGGTTGGCCCGGCGACGGCGGTTGTCAATCCGGCGGTCACGATCAGTGCATAAGCTGGAATCGATCGAGGCCAAGGTGCCGACCCGCACGCCGCGGATGGCCGAGCCCGAGCGCCAGGTGGACAATTCCACCGTCCGCTTCGCGCCGCTCGCCAGCCTGTTGTCGGGCCCCATCTTCACCCGTACCCGTGATATCATCGCGGCCAACGTCACCGAATTGCTCGACCGGTCGGAAGATCCGGCGCGGATGATCCGGATTATCATTCTCGAAATGGAAGAGACGTTGGTCGAAGTCCGCGCGACAGCGGCCCGGTCGATCGCCGACATGAAGGAAATGCGTCGCGCGATCGATCGCCTCGACGATCTTCAATCCAACTGGACCGGCAAGGCCCAGCTGGCGCTGGAAAAGGATCGCGAGGACCTCGCCCGGGCGGCGCTCGGCGAAAAGCAGAAAGCCGCCGACATGGCTGGCAGCCTGCGCGAGGAAGTGGCCCAGATCGAGGCAGTATTGCGCGGCTATGAAGCCGACATTGCCCGGCTCCAGGCCAAGCTCGCCGAGGCCCGTTCGCGACAGGCCAGCATCGCCAATCGCATCGAAAGCGCAGTTCACCGCGCCCGGGCGAGCGAGATGCTGCACGGTAGCCGGACCGAGGACGCCTTCTCGCGCTTCGATGTGCTCGAACGCCGGGCCGACCT
>JBKJNP010000284.1:0-2581 GCA_046593565.1 Sphingomicrobium sp.
TACGTCACGCTTGGCACCAATGATCTGCCCCGCGCGCGGGCCTATTTCGACGCCTTGCTCGGCACCCTCGGCGCCAAGCGCGTCGTGCAATTTCCTGACGAGGAAGGCGGCTTTACAATGTACGGCACCGGCAAGGACCGCCCGGCGATCGTCATAACCCGCGCCTATGACAAGCAACCCGCCGACTGCGGCAATGGCAATATGATCGCAATTCCATTCGACACACAGGGCAAGGTCGATGCCTTTTACGCCAAGGCGATCGAGCTTGGCGGGACAGACGAGGGCGTGCCCGGCCTTCGCGGCGATCCCAAATTCGGCTATTATTTCGCTTACTTCCGCGACCCCGACGGCCACAAGTTCGCAGCGTTCAACGTACCGGGAGTCGCGGCATGAAGCGCCCCCTGCTCGCCCCGCTTGCGCTGCTCCTCGCCTCCTGCGCCACCGTTCCTCCCGCACCAGTTTACGACGTTGTCATCCGCGGCGGCACGATTGTCGATGGCAGCGGAGGTGCGCCTTATGTCGGCGATGTCGCGATTACCGGCGACCGCATCGTCGCGGTCGGGCCGCAGCTTGCTGGCACCGCGCAGCGCACCATCGACGCCACCGGCCTGACCGTCAGCCCCGGCTTCATCAACATGCTCAGCTGGGCGACCGAAAGCCTGATCGAAGATGGCGCGGGGGAAAGCGACATTCGCCAGGGCGTGACGCTCGAGGTGATGGGCGAGGGCAATTCGATGGGCCCGTATAACGAGACCATGGCCCGGCTGGAGAAAGAGCGGCAGGGCGACATCAAATATGACGTCGACTGGCGGACGCTGGGCCAATATTTCGTAAAGATGGAAAAGCGCGGGATCGCGCCCAATATCGCCAGCTTCGTCGGCGCCACCACCGTCCGCATCCACACCTTGGGCGAGGGCGATGTCGACCCCACCCCGGCCCAACTCACGGCGATGCAAAATACGGTCCGGCTGGCGATGGACGAGGGCGCGATGGGGGTCGGCAGCTCGCTGATCTACGCGCCCGCTTTCTACGCCGAGACGCCCGAGCTGATCGCGCTGGCCACCGCCTCGGCGCAATGCGGCGGCATGTACATCAGCCACATGCGCAACGAGAGCGACTTGCTGCTCGAGGCGGTCGACGAATTGATCGCCATCGCCCGCGCCTCGGGCGGCCCCGCTGAAATCTATCACCTCAAGCAGGCAGGCAAGGACAATTGGAACAAGCTCGACGCGGTCATCGCCCGGGTCGAGGCGGCGCGAGCGTCGGGCATCCGCATCACCGCCGACATGTATAATTATGTCGCCGGCGCGACAGGGCTCGATGCGGCGATGCCGCCCTGGGTCCAGGCCGGCGGATACGAGGAATGGAAGAAAAGACTGCAGGATCCCGCGACCCGCAAACGCGTACTGGCCGAGATGCGCGCCAAGCCGGTCGGCTGGGACAATCTCTATTATCAGGCGGGAAGCGCTGACAAATTGATCCTCATCGGGTTCAAGAATGAGCGTTTGAAACCACTCACCGGCAAGACATTGGCCGAGGTCGCGAAAATGCGCGGCACGTCGCCCGAGGACACCGCGATCGACCTTGTGATCGAGGACGGCAGCCGGGTCGGCACCGCCTATTTCCTGATGGACGAGGCCAATGTCGCCCGCCAGGTGGCGTTGCCGTGGATGGCGTTCGACAGCGATGCCGAGGCCCAGGCGCCGACCGGCAATTTCCTCAAGTCGAGCGTTCACCCGCGCGCCTATGGAAACTTTGCGCGGTTGCTCGGCAAATATGTCCGTGACGAGAATCGAGTTTCGCTGCCCGAAGCGATCCGTCGGCTGACCAGCTTCCCGGCGACCAACCTGGGGATCAAGGATCGCGGCTTATTGAAGCCCGGAATGATGGCCGATGTCGCCATGTTCGATGCCGCGACGATTGCCGACAAGGCGACCTTCGACAAACCGCAGCAGTTCGCGGTCGGGATGCGCCACGTGCTCGTCAACGGCGTCCCCGTGTTGCTCGACGGCGCCATGACTCCCGCCCGCCCCGGCCGAGCCGTCCGCGGCCCCGGCACCAACCGCTGCCCGCCCCGCTAATCCAAGTGGGTTAGGCGCGATCGAAGAACTTCACCGCGCCGCTATCGAGGTCATAGTAGGCGCCGACCACCATCAACTTGCCGGCGCGCAGCGGCGTGGCGAGCAACGCGTCGGTGCTCTGGCGAAGGCCGCGCGTCACATGACGCACGTTGGTGTGGATCGCATGATCGAGCAGGTCGCCGCCGCGGTGGGCGGCGCGCGCATCGATCACCGCCGGGACAATCGGACTGACCATCCGCGTCAGTGACGGCGGCAATTGGGCATTGTCGGTGACCAATTTGGTCGCTGCGTCGACTGCGCCGCAGCGTTCATGGCCGAGCACCACGATCAGCGGTACGCCAAGTATCGCCACGGCATAAGCCAGCGATCCGAAACCGGCGTCATCGACATAATTGCCGGCGGTGCGGACGATGAACAATTCGCCCAGTCCGGCACCGAACAGATGTTCCGGCCCGACCCGCGAATCGGCGCAGCCGACCAGCGCCGCGAACGGGGTCTGG
>JBKJNP010000291.1:0-4737 GCA_046593565.1 Sphingomicrobium sp.
ATTGCCGCGAAATTGTCCGCATCCTGCCCGTCCGACGGGAGCATCAGCGCCGGGGCGATTGCGTTGACCCGGATCCCCTGTCCCGCCAGCGCCCGCGCCGCCAACTCGGTCAGTCCCCCGAGCGCGATCTTGGACAAAGTGTAGCTCAGATAATCCGGGTTGGGCGCGGCCAGCTTGGCATCGAGCAGGTTGACCACCAGCCCGCCCCCATTGCCGATCACTTCCGCGAATATCTGGGTCAGCAGCGTCGGCGCGCGGACATTGACCGCCATGTGCGAATCGAAGCTCGCCGCGTCGATCGTGTCCAGTCGGTCCTCGGCGAAGCGCGCCGCATTGTTGACCAGCAATTCTAGCGGCGGCAGCCCTTTGGCGGCGCCGATTATTGCTTCCGCGGCCCCTGCCTCGGAGAGGTCGGCCACCACCGCCACTGCGCCGTCGGGCACATCGTCACCCGCATGATGGACGTGCGCCACCACCGCCCAGCCCTCGGCCAGCAGGTCCTCCGCAATCGCCCGCCCGACGCGTTTGCCGGCGCCGGTAACGATCGCTGTTCTGGTCGTCTGTCGGTTCATCCGATGCGGATTGCGTCGGCCCGCGCGCAATGACAAGAGCGGAAGCCATGCCCGAGACCCGCCCGCCCATCGCCGTCATCGGCCGCACCCTGGCCGATCTGGCGGAAGCGATCGGGACACGCACCCATCCCCCGGTCGACCGCTGGAACCCCGAACATTGCGGCAATTCGGACATGCGGATCGCCGCAGACGGAAGCTGGTATCATTCGGGCACGCGCATCGATCGCCCCGCGATGGTCCGCCTGTTCTCGACCGTCCTGCGCCGCGAGCCCGACGGCAGCCACGTCCTCGTCACGCCGGTCGAAAAGCTCATTATCGAGGTCGAGGTCACGCCGTTCCGCGCCATCGCCATGATCAGCGAGGGCGAGGGACCATCACGCAGGATCGCGTTCGAGCTCGACAGCGGCGATGCAATCATCCTCGGCCCCGATCACCCGCTCACCATCACCGGCGATGGCAATGGCCCGAGCCCGCGCATCGCCGTCCGCCACGGGCTCGAAGCCCTGATCGCCCGCCCGCTCTATTACGAGCTCGCCGAAATCGCCCTTGCCGAAGCACATGACCCGCCGGGCATCTGGAGCGACGGCGCTTTTTTCGCACTGCAATGAGCATTACCGCCCGCCTCAAGGCCGCGCTTACCCTCCCGCCGCCGCCGGGCCTGCTTCCCGGCGACCTCATCGAGGGTTCGCCAGATCCGCATCGCGACGCCGCGGTGCTCATCGCGATCACCGACCGCGAGGAGCCCGGCGTGCTGCTCACCGTCCGCCGCGACGACATGCGCCTCCACGCCGGCCAGGTCGCCTTTCCCGGCGGCCGGCTCGATCCGGGCGAGGATAATGTCGCCGCCGCCCTGCGCGAGGCTTGGGAGGAGATCGGCCTGCCGCCCCAGTCGGTCGACCTGTGGGGCGCGGCCGATCCCTATCGCACCATCACCGGCTATGCCGTCACCCCTATCCTCGGGGTCGTCCCGCCCGACCTCAACCTTGCGCCCCACGAGCATGAGGTAGCCGAGCTGTTCGAAGTGCCCTTGTCCTTCCTGCTCGATCGCGCCAACCAGCAGCGGATGAGCGGCGATTACAAGGGCATGACCCGTCATTATTACCAGATCGACTGGGACGGCCGCCGTGTGTGGGGCGCGACCGCGGCGATGCTGGTCAATCTCACCACCCGGCTCGAAGCCGCATGAAGCTCGATGCGGAACGATGGTCGCACCGCCGCGGGGTGGCGCGGATCCTCGACGCGCTCGGTGGCGGCGACGGGCTGACCCGCTACGTTGGTGGCGCGGTGCGCGACGAATTGCTCCAGATCCCGGTCAATGACATCGACTTCGCCACCCGTCTTCGCCCCGACGAAGTCGTCGCCCGGCTCGAGGCAGCGCGGATCAAGGCGGTCCCGACCGGAATCGCCCACGGCACCATCACCGCGGTCGCCGATGGCCAGCCGGCCGAGATCACGACGCTTCGCGCCGACGTCTCGACCGACGGGCGCCGCGCCACGGTCGAATTCTCCGACGACTGGCAGGCCGATGCCGCGCGCCGCGATTTCACCATCAACGCCCTCTATGCCGACCCGGTGACCGGCGAGATTTTCGACTATTTCGGCGGCCTCGACGACATCATCGCTCGCCAAGTCCGCTTCATCGGCGACCCGCTCCAGCGTATCGCCGAGGACCACCTTCGTATCCTTCGCTTCTTCCGTTTCCACGCACGTTTCGGTCAAGGCGAACCGGACGCCGCCGCGCTCGAAGCCTGCACGGCGCGCGCCAACGACCTCATGGCGTTGTCACGAGAACGCATCGCCGACGAGACGATCAAGACCCTTGCCATCCCTGACCCCGTCGTGACCGTCGCTTTGATGGTGGAGCGCGGCATCTTCGCCCCGGTCCTCCCCGAAATCACCGACTCCTCGCGCCTCGCCGCGCTGGTCGCCGACGAAGCCGCCGCGAACATCCCGCCCGATCCGATCCGCCGCCTCGCCGGCCTGCTGCCGCAAGATCCCAATGTGGCCGACAAGGTTGCCGCGCGACTCAAGCTCTCCAGGAAGGCACGCAAGCGTCTCTCCGCCGCCGCCGATTCCGATCTCGCCGCCAACCCGCGCGCACTGGCTTACTGGAGTGGCACCGAAACCGCGATCGACCGCTTGCTCCTCGCTGGAGAGCCAGCCGACGCCGCGACCATCGCCGACTGGCCGCTGCCGCGCCTGCCCATCTCAGGCGGCCGACTGATCAAGCTCGGACTGACCGAAGGTCCGGTGGTCGCCACCACCCTGAAAGCGATCGAACGCGCATGGGTCGCGGCGGGCTTCCCCGGAGGTTCCGATTGGGACACATTGGTGGCAACAGAGGTGGCGGCCAGCAGGGGGCGGTAAATGGCAGGCATGACGCCAAGGACGCAGGCCTATGAAATGCTCGAGCCGCATCCCCATGGCCGGCCCGGCCTCAGCCGCGTCAACAAATTCCTTGTCGTCTGCATCGTCATCGCCTCGGCCTTCGCCATCCTCGAGACCGAGCCGACCCTGCTCGCCGGCAACGAAACCCTGTTCCGCACCGCCGAGCTGATCTTCGGCGCAATCTTCAGCATCGAATATTGTGCCCGCCTGTGGATCGCGCCCGAGCTCCCCGCTTATGCAGGCAAGCGCTTTCCCCGCCTGCGCTACATCATCAGCTTGCCGGCGATCATCGACTTCCTGGCGATCGTCCCGACCCTCGCCTCAATGGGCATGGGTGGCGGGAGCGTGCTGCTGCGCTTTTTCCGCGTGCTGCGGATCCTGCGCCTCGCCAAATTGGGCCGCATGTCCGACGCGTGGCGCGACGTGGCGCAAGCGATGCACGACCGCCGCTACGAATTGCTGCTCACGATCAGCATTGCCGGTTTCGTCCTGCTGGTCGCCTCGACTCTGATGTATTTTGCGGAAGGCTTGGCCCAGCCCGACAAGTTCGGCTCGATCCCGCGCGCCATGTGGTGGTGCATCATCACCCCCACCACGGTCGGCTATGGCGACGTCTATCCGATCACCGTGCTCGGCCAGTTCATGGCCGGCTTCGTCGCGCTTGCCGGCATCGGCCTGATCGCCATGCCCACCGGCATCCTCGCCGCCGCCTTCAGCGACGTGGTGCAACGGCGTCGGGAAGCAGCGGCGCCAGCGGAGATCAAAGCGAAAGTCACTTCCGCCAAGGGGGGATCGTGAGCCGCTCGAAATTACGATCTGTTCTCGGCGATTTGCGGGTCAGCCGGTATGCGCGGGTGACGGTCGCTTATGCCGCCACCGCCTTCATCCTGCTCCAGCTCGCCGATTTGCTGTTCGCTGATCTTAATTTCCCGCCGTCCAGCAAACTCCTCCTGTTCGTGCTGCTGGTGATCGGATTCCCGATCGCGCTGGCGATCGCCTGGGCGGTAGCGCCTGACCCCAGCAGAAGTCCACGCCGCGGCAAAACCGCCCCTCTCGACCCCGACCGGCTTAACTCGCTCGCGGTCCTGCCGTTTGTCGATCTCAGCCCCGGTGGCGACCATCAATATCTGGGTGACGGCCTCGCCGAGGAATTGCTGTCCACGCTCAGCGGCATCTCGGGACTAAGGGTGCCCGCGCGCACCTCGTCGTTCGCGGCCAAGGCGGGCGGCGGCAACATTCGTCAGATCGGTCGCGAACTTGCAGTCGAGGCAATACTTGAAGGCAGCGTGCGGTCGGAGAATAATCAGCTTCGGATTGCGGTTCAGCTGGTCGAAGTCGAGAATGGTTTCCAGATCTGGTCGCATATTTTCCAGGCCGAGCTGACGGGGATCTTCGCGGTTCAGGAGAGCATCGCTCGCGGTATCCTCGATGCGCTCAAGATCCGCCTGCCGACCGCGGATATTGAGTCTGCCCGAACCCCCGACCCGCAAGCTTATGATCTCTATCTCAAGGGCCGCCATTGCTGGCATCGCGGCAGCCAGCAATCGCTCGAAACCGCGGTCGAGCTATTCCAACAGGCGGTGACCGCAGATCCATTATTCGCCGAGGCCTATTGCGGGCTCGCCGATGCATTGGTGGCACTCGGCAATCAGACCTATCTCGATCCTAAAATCGCTTATGCCCGTGCCCGCGCCGCCGCCCAAAAGGCGCTCAAGCTCGACGACCGAATGGCCGACGCGCACGCCTCCTTGGGCTTGATCGCGTTCGTTCACGACTG
>JBKJNP010000188.1:0-21182 GCA_046593565.1 Sphingomicrobium sp.
GGGGCGACCGCGCGGGGGATCGAATCGACCATCGTCGCCGTGACCGGGGGCGGGCTGCGATTGCTGCGGCGCGGGCCGGTCGAGGTGGATGCGCCGCTGTCATCGGGCGGGATCGAGGCGCCCGGCATGATGACCAGCCACTACGCCCCGACCAAGCCGCTCCGCCTCGACGCGACCGAGGCGAAAGACGGCGAATATCTGATTGGCTTCGGGGATATTGCAGGAGATGCGAACCTCAGCGCAAGCGGCGACCTGATTGAAGCTGCGGCGTGCCTGTTCGATCTGCTCCATTTGGCCGACGCCGCGCCGCATCCGCGCATCGCCGTTGCGCCAATTCCGCACGACGGGCTAGGTGCCGCGATCAACGACCGACTGAGCCGAGCCGCCGCCCCGCGCGCATGAAAAAAAGGGGCGACCGAAGCCGCCCCTTCCTTAAATTCACGAACGTCAGTTACGCGGCGGATTTGCCGGTGCAACGACAGTCGAGGTGCTCACCGGAGTGACCGGCAGCGGTGCAGCCGGCGCACCGACGATCATCGGAGAGGTCGCGGTTGCGGCCAACGACAAGGGAACGTCCTCATCGATGAAGCCCTTTACGGCGGCGCCGACAGGAACCTTCGCGCTTGTCCCAGTCATGAAAAAGCCCGCCGGAAGGAAGACGATCGCCGAGACTGCGACGGCACCAATACCACCAGCAACACCTTTGTCGTCGAAGCCGCCCGTCATTCGGATCTGGCGGCCGTTGACGGTGACATAAAGCACACGAGCATTGAGCTTGCCGGACTTGCCCCACATGCCCTTGTTGCGGACATCAGTGATCTCGCCGACTGCCGGACTGCCAGTAGGAATGACGACCACGCCCTGAACCATGACCGGCGCTGACGTCTCCATGCGGAAACGCTGGCCGACACGCAGCTTCTTGCCGCCGGTGGTCAGTTCCTCGAGCAGGCGAAGCGGCACTTCCGTGCCGACGCGCAGCATAGCATTATTGTTGGTGGAAGGCGCCGCGATGGGCGCGGGCGCGATGACCGTCTGGGCCAGCAAGGTTTGTGGCGCGAGCAGAAGCCCGCAAGCGAGTAAGCGCAAGTACATGATAGTCCCCCTAGGAGCGGGGACAGAAAGCCACCGCAACTACGGGCTGGCACACAAGAACCTGCAATTCAACAGCTTTTAACGCCAGAATCGGCCATTTATATTAATCGTTTCCCTTACGTCACACTATTCAGTTCGTCGCCGTCTCACTCTTCAACCGTGCCTGAAAACTCTTCCGCAATTTGGCTAGCTTGGGTGGGATGATGGCGATGCAATAGGGGTTGCGCTGGCCTTCGGTGGCCCAATAATCCTGGTGATTATCTTCGGCCGGATACCAGATCGCGGCCTCCTCGATGCTCGTCACGATCGGCACCGGTTGTTCGGCCTGTGCGCGTGCAATCCCGGCGCGCGCTTCCTCGGCCTGACCCTCGTCCTGCGGAAAGATCGCCGAACGATATTGCGTGCCAACGTCGTTGCCCTGGCGATTGAGCTGGGTCGGGTCGTGGGTGGCGAAGAAAATGTCGAGCAAATCGCCATAACCGATGACTTGCGGGTCGAAGCTGACGCGGATCGCCTCGGCATGGCCGGTCGCGCCGCCGCATACTTCGCGATAGGTCGGATCGACGGTCGAACCGCCGGTATAGCCGCTTTCGACCCCGCTCACGCCCGCGATATCAAGGAACACCGCCTCGGTGCACCAGAAACATCCGCCCGCCAGGACGGCCACTTGCTCGGCCATATCACGCTCCTTGCTTGAACGCAGGAGATGGCGAGCCGCCTCCCCTGTCGCAAGGGGCTTCAGTTGGTGTTTTTATAGCTCGACTTGAGGCTGGCCAGCTCGACCCGTTTGCCGACCCAATCGGCCAGCTCGTCGAGGGTCAGCGATTCGTCGAACACCACGCCAGCGCGCCCTTCGGAATACCAGCGGATTTTGCCCTTGATCGGGCGCAGGCTCTCGACCACCACCACGACATCCTTGCCGAGACAATATTCCTCAATCGGCTCGACCTTCATCCCGCCCAGCGAAATGTCGCGAACTTCGCAATTATAATAGGTCTTGCCGACCCGGATATTGGCCTTGCAGCGGACGTCGAGGCGCGGCGGGCGGGCGCGAAAGCCGTGGCGCGGCTTGCGCCCGGCGAGCAGCTCGCCAAGATCGATATTGTGGGCGAATTTAAAGCCCGCGGTGCCCTCGCGGGTCCAGATCACCGTGGCCGGAATCTGCGAGCTGTTGAATTCGATCGTCACGTCGTCGCCGACGCTTACGACCTGGCCGACCTCGGCCATCAGGCCACCGGCCGACATGTTGCGCACGCGGATCAATTGCTCGCCGCGTTCGGTCGTGAGTTTGACGATGCACAAGGTCGACGGCAGCCGGTCGTCGTCGCGCTGCTCCGACGGGCGCGGCACGGCCGTCGACAGCGAGAATGTGGTCGATTCGAACGCAATATCGTCCTGGTCGAGTGAAATCGCCGGTTTACGGCGGATCAATGAGCCGAACATTCCCCACTCCATCGGAGAAAACTCTCCAAGCGTGGCGTTCTAGGCCGGTTGCGGTTAATAAGCCGTTTCTTGCGTTTGACGCGTTAACCAATAGGTGCGCACGGTGCGCCGAGAGCAGTTGAACAGGGAAATGGGCGTCATGACGCGGCCGCGTCTACTTTTGATCGATGACGAGCCACAGCTTGCCGCGTTCGTTGCCAGTGCGGCACGAATGTGCGGCTTCGACCCCATCTCGACCGACCGCGACGACGATTTTCGCGGTCGCTTTCTCGACGATCACCCGGAAATGGTTGCGCTCGACCTCGGCATGCCCGGCATGGACGGGGTCGAACTGCTGCGCTTCCTTGCCGACCAGAGCTTTGGCGGGCCCGTGCTGATCATCAGCGGTTTCGACCGCCGCGTGCTGGAAAGCGCGTTTCGGCTCGGCGAAGCGCTCGGCCTCAAGATGGTCGGCCCCCTCGAAAAGCCGGCCCGGCTTGACGCGCTCGAGGAGATCCTCAAGCAGCAATTGCCAAGCCCGGCACCATGATGGCCGCCATGATCGCGCCGCGATGATCAGCACGGCGGACCTCGGCCTGCTCGACGGGTTCGAACGCGCGCTGATTAACCATCGGCTGCACATGGTGTACCAGCCCAAGGTGTCGCTCGCCGACGGCACGCTGAAGCGGGTCGAGGCCCTCGTCCGGTGGGACGACCCGAAGCTGGGAATGGTGCCTCCGTCGCGCTTCGTGCCGCTGGCCGAGCGCCACGGACTGATCGACCAGCTGACCCAATGGGGGCTGACCACCACGCTTCGCCAGTGGCTCGCGTGGCGCGCCAAGGGACTCGACACCTGCATCGCGTTCAACATTTCGGCGCTGTCGCTCGAGCATCTCGATTTCCCCGACCTGGTCGAGCGGATGTGCCGCGCATTGGACGTTCCGACCGATCGGCTGGTGCTCGAGCTGACCGAGGGCGCGACCCAGCCTTTGGTCAAATTGATGGACACGCTGACCCGCTTCCGGATCAAGGGAATCGGCCTGGCGATGGACGATTTCGGGGTTGGCTATTCGACCCTGATGCAACTTCGCCAACTGCCGTTCACCGAGCTGAAGGTCGACCGCTTCTTCGTCGACGATGCAGTCAAATCGGTCGACAGCCAGCTGATCGTCTGCTGCACGATCGAACTGGCCCACCGCATGGGACTGACCGTCACCGCCGAAGGGGTCGAGACGATCGAGCAACTGGGGTTGATGAACGCGCTTGGGTGCGACGTGGTGCAGGGCTATTTCATCAGCCTGCCGCTAGATCCCAACAAGTTGATCGCGTGGCAAAAAGCGTGGAAGAAACGTTGGCCCAAGCTGATCGCCGAAGCCGATTCAAAGGCCGCCCCGGCTATTCAGAAAGATCGAATACCACTCCCTGAGCGAGCGGAAGTTCGGATCCGTAATTGATCGTGTTGGTGGCGCGGCGCATATAGGCGCGCCAGCTGTCCGAGCCGCTTTCGCGCCCGCCGCCGGTTTCCTTCTCGCCGCCGAATGCACCGCCAATTTCCGCGCCTGACGGGCCGATATTGACGTTGGCGATGCCGCAATCGCTGCCCGCGGCGGAGAGGAAGCGCTCGGCCTCGCGCAGGTCGTTGGTGAAGATCGAGCTCGAAAGGCCCTGCTTGACGTCATTATTGAGCGCGATCGCCTGGTCGAGGGTCGAATAGCGCAACACGTAGAGGATCGGCGCAAACGTTTCCTCGAGCACGATTCCCGCCTGCGCATCGACTTCGACCAAGGCCGGGCGGACATAGTGACCGCCTTCGACCGCATCGACGCGTTCGATCGTCGGGCAGGCGCGGGCCATGGCGTCGGCCGCATCGGCATCGATCAACGGCCCGACCAGCGTAGCGGGTTCGCGCGGGTCGCCGACCGGGATCTTGGCGATCAGTACGCGCAGCCGCGCGACCAAGGCATCGGCGATGCTGTCGTGGACGATCAGGCGGCGCAGGCTGGTGCAGCGCTGGCCCGCGGTGCCGGCCGCGCTGAACAGGATGGCGCGTTCCGCCAGCGCAAGATCAGCCGAGGGCGCCACGATCATCGCATTGTTGCCGCCAAGCTCGAGCAGGGTGCGCCCGAATCGCGCCGCGACCTTGGGTCCCAGCTCGCGGCCCATGCGGGTCGATCCGGTCGCGGAAACGAGGGCGATGCGCGGATTGTCGGCCAACGCGGCGCCGATGCTGCGCCCACCCTGCAGCACTTGCAGCAAGCCGTCGGGCGCATCGCCGAACCTGGCGAGGGCGCGTGCAGCGATCGCCATAGTCGCAGCGGCCGTGAGCGGCGTCTTTTCGCTCGGTTTCCAGATCACCGGATCGCCGCACACCAACGCGAGCGCGGCATTCCACGCCCACACCGCGACCGGAAAGTTAAACGCGCTGATCACCGCCACCGGTCCGAGTGGATGCCATTGCTCGATCATGCGATGATCGGGCCGCTCGCTGGCGATGGTCAGGCCGTACAATTGGCGCGACAGGCCGACCGCATAATCGCAAATGTCGATCATTTCCTGCACTTCGCCCAGGCCTTCGGACACGATCTTGCCGGCTTCGAGCGTGACCAGCTGGGCCAACGGCTCTTTTGCGGCGCGCAACTCCTCGCCGAGCAGCCGCACCAGCTCACCGCGACGCGGCGCGGGCACCGTGCGCCAGGCGAGGAAGGCGGTTTGTGCACGTTCGCAGGCAGCAGCGGCATCGCCAGCAGATGCTTCGGCGACTGAACCGATGCAGACACCATCAATTGGTGAATGGCTGGCCAGAGCGCCAGCGTTTTGAACACCCAATTGGCGCAAGATCGACGCGGTTTCTTCAGCCGGCTTCATCGTGCCAACTCCTTTGCTTTGGTTATTGCCGCGACCCCGGCGTCGATCGTCTCGTCGCGCTTGGCGAAGCACAGCCGCACGAGATGCTTCGGCTGGCCATCGTCGGCGAAGGCGGACAGGGGCACCACCGCCACCCCCGCTTGCTCGACCGCCAGTTTTGCGAAGGCTTCATCGTCGAGGGCAATGCCCGACGCCGCTAGGTCGACGATCAGGAAATAGGTCGCGGCGCTCGGCAGCACTGCATAGCCCGCCGCTTCAAGCCCCTCGCTCATCCGGTCGCGAGCGCGGGCGAAACGCTGCCGCATCGGCACCAGCCAGCCGTCGCCCTCGTCCAGCCCGAACGCCACCGCCGCCTGCAGATTGGGGGCCGAGGCAAAGGTCAGGAATTGATGCGCTCGCGCTGCCAGCGTTGCCAGCTCCGGCGCCGCCGCGACCCAGCCAATCTTCCACCCGGTAAGCGAAAAGATCTTGCCTGCCGACCCGCACTTGATCGTCCGAGCCGCCATTCCGTCGAGCGCCGCCAGCGGCAAGAAATCCTGCCCGTCCATCAGCAGATGTTCCCACACCTCGTCGCTGATGACGATCAGATCATGCTCGCAGGCAACGCTCGCCACTGCCTCCAGTTCGGCCGCGTCGAACAGGCGGCCGGTCGGGTTGTGCGGATTGTTGAAGACGATCGCCCTGGTCTTCGCGGTCACCGCCGCGGCCAATGCGTCGCGCTCGATCCGCCAGCCGGGCGGTTGCAACGCCACTTCGCGCACCACGCCCCCGGCGCGGCGGATCAGTGGCGCGTAAGCGTCATACGCCGGGGTCATGACGATCACCTCGTCGCCCGGACTGACCGTGGCGAGGATCGCCGACGCCAGCGCCTCGGTCGCGCCCGAAGTGACGCAGACCCCATCGGCGCCGGTATCCACGCCGTGATGCCGCGCATAATGGTCGGCCACCGCCTGGCGCAGCACCGGCAACCCGCGCGACGGGGCATATTGGTTGGAGCCGTCGGTCAGCGCCCGCGCCGCGGCGTCGAGGATCGCGTCGGGCCAGCCGAAATCGGGAAACCCCTGCCCCAGGTTCACGGCTCCGTGCCGGGTCGCGGCCAAGCTCATCCGCTCGAACACGCTGGTCGCCATCGTCTGGTACAAGGGATTCACTTGAGCAATTCCTCAATCTCGTTCGCGTCATAGCCAAACTCGGCAAGGATCGCCGCGCTATCTTCGCCCTCGCGGCGCGGCGGGCGCGGCTGGTCCGCGGTCGTCGCCGAATAGCGCGGCGCCGGTCCCGGCTGGCGAACGCCTCCCACTTCGATGAAGGTACCGCGCGCGCGGTTGTGGGGGTGCGCCGGAGCCTCTTCCAGTGACAGCACCGGCGCAACGCACGCATCGATTCCGGCGAAATGCGCCACCCATTGGTCGCGGCGTTTTTTAACGATTGCGTTGGCGACATTCTTTTTGGTGATGTCGGTCAGGCCCAGACCTTCGACCAGGGCGCTACGAAATTGCGGCTCGATCGCGCCGAGCGCCAGATATTTGCCGTCGGCACATTTGTAGCAGCCGTAGAGCGGTTCGCCTCCGTCGAGCAAATTGCCGCCGCGCCCGCCGTCCCACGCACCGGCCGCTTTCAGCCCGTAGATCAGGGCCCCGGTCAGCGCAGCACCATCGCTCATCGCCGCGTCGACCACCCGGCCCTCGGCCCCGCGCTGGACGTCGAGCAGCGCCGCGACCATCCCGAACGCCAGCATCATCCCGCCGCCGGCATAATCGGCGACCAGGTTGAGCGGCGGTCGCGGCGGACGATCGGGCTCGCCGATGCAATCGAGCAGGCCGGTCAGCGCAAGGTAATTGATGTCGTGCCCGGCCTCGGCCGCGAGCGGGCCGGACTGGCCCCAGCCGGTGATCCGGCCATAGACCAACGTCCGATGCTCGGCGCAAAGCTCGTCCGGCCCAAGCCCGAGCCGCTCCATCACGCCGGGCCGATAGCCCTCGATCAATCCGTCGGCACCGACGACCAGCCGCCGCACCACCGCGCGATGCTCCTTGCGCTTGAGATCGAGCGCGATCGAGCGGCGATTGCGCAGCAGAGGGTCGTTGGGCACCCCGATCATCCCCGCCCGCTCGACACGGATCACTTGCGCCCCGTGATCGGCCAGCATCATCGCCGCGAACGGCCCCGGCCCGAGCCCCGCCATCTCGATGATCGTCAACCCGGAAAGCGGCCCTGTCATGCGAATGACGCTTAACGTTCCATTGCCAAGCCGCAAGGGTGCGCTAGGCTGCATGCATGATCGACGCCATCGACCGCTCGCTGTTCAGCGAGGACCATCACGCCTTTCGCGACACCGTCCGCAAGGTCCTGACCGATGTCATCGCGCCGCGCATGGACGCGCATGAAGCGGAGGGGACGGTAGAGCGCGCGGCATGGGCCAAGGTCGGCGCGGCCGGCCTGTTGTGCCCGCAGGTGCCCGAAGCTTATGGCGGGCCGGGACTCGATTTCTCGTTCAACGCGATCGTCGGCGAAGAATTGAGCTACATGGGCTCGGCCGCGGGCTTCACCTTGCAGTCGGACATCGTCGCCGATTACATCGTCCATTACGGCAGCGAGGAGCAGAAGAAGCGCACGCTCCCCGGGATGGTCGACGGCACCACGATCAGCGCGATCGCCATGACCGAGCCGGGCGCCGGGAGCGATCTCCAGGGGATGAAATCGATCGCGAGGCGGGACGGCAACGGCTGGCGACTGTCCGGATCGAAAACCTACATCACGAACGGGCAGAGTGCCGATCTGGTGATCGTCTGCGCGCGGACCACCGAGGATGGCGGCGCGCGCGGCATCTCGCTGTTCCTGGTCGAAGAAGGCGACGAGGGTTTCACCCGCGGCCGCAACCTCGACAAGATCGGGCTTCACGGCAACGACACGTCCGAATTGTTCTTCGACGAGGTCCATCTGCCCGCCGACCGCCTGCTCGGCCAGGAAAATGGCGGCTTCGGCATGTTGATGCAGCAATTGCCGCAGGAACGATTGTCGATTGCGGTCCAGGGACAGGCGTCGGCCCAGCGGGCGTTCGATGAGGCGATCAAATTCACCACCGAGCGCAAGGCGTTCGGCAAACGCATCCTCGATTTCCAGAATACGCGCTTCACGCTCGCCGACCTCAAGACAAAGTTGCAGGTCGGCTGGGCGCATCTCGACTGGGCGATACAGCGCCATGTCGCTGGCAAATTGACCGCGACCGAGGCTAGCGCGGCCAAGCTGTGGCACACCGAAATGCAATGGGCGGCGTGCGACACCGCGCTCCAGCTGCACGGCGGCGCGGGCTATATGAACGAATATCCGATCGCCCGCCTGTGGCGCGACGCGCGGGTGGCGCGAATTTACGGCGGCACGTCGGAGATTATGAAAGAATTGATCGGTCGCTCACTATAGCGTGACAGCGAGGACCGGGGGGGTGGCGTGTTGTATCTGGTGATCCTGGGACTGATGGCAGTGAGCTTCGTGCTGTGGCGCGAACTCGCCAAGCTGCGCGCCCGGGTAGACCAGCTCGAAGGCACGGCCTGGTCGAGCGCCTTTGTGCCCGCAGAACCCACACCGCGTGAGAGTCGCCCGGCAACGTTGCGCGCGCCGGCGATCGTGGTCGAGGAGGCGCCACCTCAGGGTGAAGAAAAAGCGCCGGTCGCAGTCGAGCCATTGGTCGCAACTGTCGCCGACGAGCCGGTCGAGCCGGTCGCGCCGGTCGAGCCGCCCATCGACGACAACGCCACCGACGAACCCGGGCGCGGTATCGGCTTCGAGGAATTGTTCGGGCGCCGCCTTCCGATCTGGGCGGGCGGGGTGACGTTGGCCGTGGCCGGCTTCCTGATTGTCAAATATTCGATCGATTCGGGGCTGCTCTCTCCAGTCGTGCGAATGATCCTAGGCCTGTTGTTCGGATCGGGGCTGATCGTCGCAGCGGAAGCGGCATTGCGCGGCGATCTGTTCGTGCGTGACCCGAGGGTCCGCCAGTCGCTCGCCGGTGCGGGTATCGCGACGCTGTATGCGACGATCCTGGTGGCGGCCAACATCTATCATCTGATCGGGCCGTTGACGGCGTTCGTCGGCATGGCGCTGGTTACCGCCGCCGCGGTCGGCCTGTCGCTGCGCTTCGGCGCACCGAGCGCGATCCTTGGGCTGGTCGGCGGTGTCGCCGCACCGGCGTTGGTCGGAACAGGCGAGCCCAATGTGCCATTGCTCGCATCCTACCTCGCGCTGACCGTCGGCGGATTATGCGCCGTGTCGCGCCAGCAGCGCTGGGCGTGGCTTGGCGCGGGGGCGCTGGTCGGCGGGTTCGGCTGGGGGATTGTCCTGCTGGCCGGCGGGGCGATGGACGCCACCTCGACATTCTCGCTGGGGCTCCTGATCGTCCTGCTCGGAATCGCCTTTCCTCTGGTGCTGTTGGCCGATCGCGGCGCGATGATGCGACTCGCCGCCGGGCTGATGGGTTGCGCGCAAATGGCCGCATTGGTCGCGCTCGGCGGCTTTGCACCGCTCCATTGGGGCCTGTTCGGGCTGATTTCGCTGGCCTTGATCTGGCTGTCGCGGCGGGAGGAAGCGCTTCGTGAAATGCCGACGGCCGGCCTCGCGGTCGCGCTGATGCTGGCCGGTGCATGGGGCGCTCCGGATCAGTTCATGCTCGGCGTCGTCCTATCCGGGATTGCCGCCATTTACGGTGGAGCGGCGCTCAACCGACTCTGGCGGAGCAGCGGCTCGCTGGCCGACGCCCTCGCCATCGCCGCGATCGCATTGTCTGTGTTGATCATGCCGATGCTGCATTTCTACCGGCTCGACGGCGCTGACGACCTCGCCTTCGCTTCGCTTGCCTTGGTCGGCGCAGCGATCGCCGGTGGCAGCGCAGCGCTCGGCTGGCGTTCGGAAGCGCGCATCAACGACTGGCGGTTCGCCCTGCTCGTCACCACCGCCAGCGCCCTGCTCGTCGCTGCGGCAACTTTGGCGCTGCCGATCTGGGCGGTGGCACCGGCCAGCGCGCTGGTCGCAACGGCGCTGTTGCTGTTCGCCCGCCGCGCCGACGATCCGCGGATCGCCCGGTGCGCCTGGGGCTTTGCGGCCGTAACGATTGCGCTGCTGCTGGCGGGTCTAACCGAAGCCGAGAAGGACCGCGCGATGGGCTATGCCGCGCCGGCCGACCTGGCCCGGGCGGTGCGCTGGCTGGTCCCCGCGGCAATGGCGGCGTTGTTCGCCCGGATCGCCGACTGGAAAGTGCGCGAAGGCGTGGCCGAGCCATTCGCCATCTTCCTGTCCTATATCGCGGTCGCGCAACTACTTCCGCCGTTCCTCCTGCCGTTGGTTCCGGCGCTGTTCCTGGTCGCGCTCGCGATTGCGGTCCGCCCGCCGCCCGTGCCGGCCCTGGTCACCAGCTGGCTGCTGGTCGTGTTGTGGGCCATCGAACCGCTCAGTCAGTGGCTGGTGGAAGCGAGCTGGTCGTTGACCGGCGTTCCCTTCCTGTCGGCCCGGCTGCCGGAACTCGCGGACGTCGCCACCCGGTTTGCACTCCCCGCGGCGGCGATCGTCGTTGCCGTGCGCAGCGCCGACTTGTCGGCCCGTTTGCGGACCGTCGCGACCGGATCGGCGATCCTGTTCGCGGCCATCGCCGCCCACGTCTTGTTCAAGCAATTGCTGATGCTCGACAGCGAGCCGCGGTTCGTCGCCCTTGGCTATGCCGAGCGCACGTTGTGGGAGGCCCAACTTGCAGCTCTGGCGCTGCTTGCCTGGCAATGGCGGTGGCGGACAGCGTCCATCGCTCTGGCCGCTGCTGCCCTCGCGCATTTCGCCTGGTACAGTCTGGGCGTCCACAATCCCCTGCTGTACGCGGAGAGCGCCGGCGCGTGGATCGTTCCGGCGTTCGGGATCGCCTTTGGCCTGCTTTGGGCCACGCGGCGGGCGGGCCTGTTGCCGACCTTCGACCGCGCCCGCGACTGGGCGCGAATGCTGTTGATCCCGTTGTTCGGCCTGTCCCTACTCCGCTGGGCCTTTGCCGGGCCGATCCTGTCGCTCGGGCCGATTGGGCAGGCCGAGGACATACTGCGCTCCTTGCTCGGCGCGCTGATCGCGATCGGCTTCCTGCAATATGGCATTCACGCCTCACGGCGCGACTGGCGGATCGCCTCGCTGGTGCTGATGCTGGCCACCGTCGCCAAGGTGTTCCTGCGCGACGCCGGCGGGCTCGACGGCCTGCTCCGGGTGGCATCGTTCGCGGCATTGGGGTTCAGCCTGATCGGGATCGGCTGGCTCTACAGCCGCTATCTTCCCGATCCACGGACCCGCTAGACGGAATAAAATAGCGAGCGACTGGCTGGGGCGGCAGGATTCGAACCTGCGAATGCCGGCATCAAAAGCCGGTGCCTTACCACTTGGCGACGCCCCAGCAGGCGATCGAAACGGCACGGAATGGCACGCTTCGGGAGCGCGGCTTATAGCGAGCGCACGCGCGCTGAAAAGGGGTCAGGCGAGGAGGCGGACCGGATCGTCGTCGGCGCGGGCCTGAAACTGGCCGGCCGGGACCGGTCGCCCGAAATGGAATCCCTGCAGTTCGTCGCAGCCAAGCGCGCGCATCGCCACCGCCTGGCCCTCGGTCTCGACCCCCTCGGCGGTGGTTTCGATGTCGAGCCCCTTGGCCAAGGCGATAATCGCATGGACGATGGCCAGGCAGTCGCGCTCCCCCTCGGCCGCGCCGCGGACGAACATCTGCTCGATCTTGATCTTAGCAAATTGCGCGCGGGAGAGGTAGCCGAACGACGAATAGCCCTTGCCGAAATCGTCGAGCACCAGCCGCGCCCCGAGCGCGCGCAGGCGCTCAAGCGAGGCCAGGGTGGCGAGGTCATCGCCGAGGAAGATGCTCTCGGTCACTTCCAGTTCGAGCCGGGCGGGCGCAAGTCCCGAGGCGGCGAGCGCCCCGAGCACGGTTTCGGCCAGACCACTGCCCGACAGTTGCGCGGCCGAAATATTGACCGCGATCCGGATCGACGAGTCCCAGCTGCTGGCTTCGCGGCAGGCCTCGCGGATCACCCAGTCGCCGATCTGGTGAATCAGGCCGGCATCCTCGATAATCGGGATGAACTGGTCGGGGGGAATGGCGCCGCGGGTCGGGTGGTTCCAGCGCAGCAAGGCTTCCCGCCCGACCAGCGCCCCGCTCGCGGCGTCGATGATCGGCTGGTACGACAACGACAGGCAATCGTCCTCCAGCGCGGCGCGGACGTCATTTTCGAGCAATCGGTTATTCTCGGCGCGCAAATACATTTCCGGCTCGAAATAAGCGAAGCCGCCGCGGCCCTCCTCCTTGGCCTGGTACAATGCGAGATCCGCGGCACGCATCAGCGCTTCCTCGGCCTGGCCGTCGACCCCGCCCCGCGCGATTCCGATTGTCGCGCCGACGTGTAGCCGGGCGATGCCGATGGTGAAAGTTCGCGACAATTCAGCGATGATCCCGCGCGCCACCGCGCCCAGGCGCTCGTCGGTCTGCTCGCCCGCCACCACCACCGCAAATTCATCGCCGCCAAGGCGCCCGACGTAGGACGTCGGCCCGGCCGAGCGTTCGAGCCGCCGCGCCACTTCGCACAATAACTTATCGCCGACCGCATGGCCAAGTGTGTCGTTGACCAGTTTGAACCGGTCGAGATCGACCACGAACAACGAGCAGGCGCGTTGTCCGTCGAGCTGCGACAGCAAGGCTTCCTCGAGATGCTCGCGCACCAGCAGGCGGTTGGCGAGCCCAGTCAGCGGATCGCGCCGCGCGGCGCTGATCGCGTCGCTGCCCGACAGCCGGACGTCGGTGATGTCCGACCCCACCCCGCGCCAGCCGATCACCGCGCCGTGGGCGTCGTGGACCGGCTTTCCCGATAGCGACCACCACGTCTTGGTCCCGCTCGCCGGGATTGCGAGATCGCGAAATGGAACACCATTTTCGAGATGGTGAAACAGGGTTCGCATCCCTTCCGAAACGCGTGCGATCTGGTCCTGCGGGTCGAGCAATTTGTACACGCTGCGCCCGACCAGCCGCGCCGACTGCGAGCCCAGTTTCTGGGCCAGTTCCTCGGATATATGTGTCAGTCCAAACTTGGCATCGAGTTCCCAGATGCCGCCGCTGCCGCTCGATTCAAATTCGCGCAGGAGCGACACCAGTTCGCCGCGTTCCTCAAGGTCGTAGCGCGAGCGAACCTGGGCGAAGAAGCGCCGCGCAACGGTCAGCAGGATCCAGATCACCGCAATAACGTATAAGATAGTGAGGCCGATCAATGTCTTGTTGCCGAGCTGGATGGCCATGATCAGATTGCCGGTGCCGAGCAGCAACACGTAGTTGAGCATGGCGCGTGGCAAGGTGGTCAGCGTGACGATGCCGACACTCATCAGTCCCATCCCGACCAGGAACAGGATTACCCGTTCGGTCAGGTTGACCTGCGCCGACCAGAACGCGGGCGGTACGAGCCACATGGTGGCAAGGATGGTGATGATCCAGGTGATGGACCGGGCGTCGGCAGGTTTGCGGCGAGCATAGTCGACATCGACCCGAAGCCGATAAGCGCGGATGCTTCGCACCACGCACAGACCGAGCGCCGCGCTCAGCCAGACGGCCAGCTGGATTATCGGGATCGTGCCGACCAGCGATCCGGCCACGACGGTGGCGGCAACGAACTGGCCTAGCAAGGTGACCGGCACCATCCGGACCAGCGCCTCGACCTGGGCCTGGCGAATGGCGACCAGTTTCGGCTCGGTCGGGGGGGCGATCGACAGCAGGTCGCGCAGCGACACGCGATCGGCATTGGCGTCGAGCTCGTGGTCGCGAATCCGGAACGGATTTGGCTTTACCGACGCAACCATTGAACCCGCCCAAACCCCCGCTAATGACGCGTCATTAGCGCCATATGGTTACATGACCCTAAACACCATCGAATTTAGCGCCACGTCGAATCGATCAGGCGTTGGGCAGGCGACCGTGGACCAGATCGTCATAATCCTTGGCCAGCTGGCGCGACAGGTCGCCGACCTCGAAATTCCATGGACCGGCGGAGCCGACGAAGGTCACTTCCGCGGCCGATCCGGTGAGGAAGAATTGCTCGAAGCTCTCCAGTTCGTCGGGCCAGATCGCACGCTCGACCACCTCGACCCCGCGCCGCCGCGCCAGGTCGATCACGGTCCGCCGCGTAATCCCGTCGAGGAAGCAATCGGGATTCGGGGTGTGGATCACCCCGTCGCGGATGAAGAAAGCGTTGGCGCCGGTCGCTTCGGCCACTTGCCCGCGCCAGTCGAACATCAAAGCATCGTTGAATCCGCGATCCTCCGCGAACTTTTTCGACAGGCTGGCAATCATGTACAGCCCGGCGGCCTTGCTGTGCACCGGCGCCGTGTAGGGCGCCGGGCGGCGCCACGGGGCGATGGTCAGGCGGATGCCCTTCTCGGCCAAAGCGGGGTCGAAATATTTGCCCCAATACCAGGCAGCGATGGCGAGGTGCGGCTTGGCGCCGTTGGGGCTGACGCCCATCTTCTCCGAGCCGAGCCAGGCGACCGGGCGCATGTAGGCGTCGCGCATCCCGCTCGCCTCCAGCACCGCGATGCAGGCGGCGTCGATTTCAGCCGCCGACCAAGGGATATCGAAGCCGAGCAGTTCGGCCGAATTGCGCAGCCGCTCGCTATGTTCGCTCAGCTTGAAGATCGTCCCGTCATAGGCGCGCTGGCCCTCGAACACCGAGCTTGCATAATGCATCGCATGGGTCAGGACATGGACCTCGGCTTCGCGCCACGGCACCAGTTTGCCGTCCATCCAGATCCATCCGTCGCGGTCGTCGAAATTCGGCTGTTCGGCCATTCACTGCCCCTGATGAAAAGAGGCGTCCGACTAGGCCAGCGGGGGCGGTGAATCAATCCGCGCCGCTGCTGCCAGTTCCTTCGATCGCCGAATGGCCGCAGCGATTGTCTGGTCAACCAACGGCTGGAGCCCGTCGGCGGCATCGAGCACAGCCAGCCCCTGCTCGGTCGTCCCGTTGGGACTGGCGACGCGGCGCGCGACCTCGGCCAGGGACGCGCCGCTCTCAGCAGCGAAGGCACCGGTGCCTACGAGCGTTTGGATCGCTACCTGTTCCGCCAGTCCGGGCCGCAGCCCCAAGGATTCACCGCTCCTGCCGAGCGCCTCGGCGAAGCGGGCGACATAGGCGATGCCGGCGGACGCAATGGCGCCAATTATGCTTAGTTCGTCCTCGGTTTCGCACCAGGCGATCATGCCCAGCGAGGCCATCAATTGGCGGACCTCGGCCAATTGGTCCATGTCGCCGTCCGGTGAGTAGATGGCGGTCACGCCCTGAACCTGCGCTACCGGCAGATTGGGCATGATGCGGACGATGGCCTTCGCTTTTGGAAACAGCTGTCGCAGGGTGGCAGCTGTCACCCCTGCCAGCATGGACACCAGGATCGTTTCGTTTCCGACATGTGGCGCGAGCCCGGGCGCTACGACAGCCAGCTTGTGCGGTTTGAAGCCCAGCATCACGAAGCGCGGGCTAGCCCGATCGGGATAGTTGGTAACGGTCGCGATGTCCTCGACCGGAGTTCCGCTCGGCCGGATAACCGTGACTTCATCGAAGCTGGCCCCGCCGGCCCGCCAGCCGTCGACCATCGCGCAGGCCATGTTGCCGCAGCCGACCAGCCAAGCCGGCGTCGGAATGATCGCCGTCATGACGTCACGCCTCGCCCGCGGTCTCGATCAGCGCGGCGGAGATTGCCTCGACCGGCGACTTGCCGCCCCACAGGACGAACTGGAACACCGGGTAGAAACGCTCGCATTCCTCGAGCGCGGCTTCGGCGATCGCCTCAGCCTGGTCGAACGACAGGCTGTCATTGTCGCCGACCAGGGCGGCGTGGCGGAACACGATCAGGCCCGACGCGGACCACATTTCGAAATGACCGAGCCACAATTGCTCGTTGATCAGCCCCAGCGCCTCGTAGATCGCCGCGCGCTTCTCGACCGCGACCTTGATGTCGGGGAACGCGAGGAATTGAAGCACCTGATCCTCGCTACGCCACACGCCGCGAAGCTCATATTGCGCCCAGCTGCCCGACGCGGAGGCGACGATCTCGCCCTCCCCCGTCCGCTCGGCCGCCCAGCCGCGCGCTTCGAAATATTGTTCGAGAATGTCGATCGGCGCGCCGTCGTCATCCTGCTCGGGGGCGATCGTATCGGCCAGGGTCAGGCTCCCGCACCAGAAGCCTTTGCGCCGGCCTTGGGGGCCGGCTTTGGTTTCGCGCCCTTTTCCAACGCGTCGAGGCGCTTTTTCAGCGCTTCATTCTCGTCGCGCGCGGCGACGGCCATGGCTTTCACCGCTTCGAACTCGTCGCGGGCGACGAAATCCATCCCGCCGACCCATTCGCGCATTTTCTCGCGCATCGAGCCCTCGGCCTCGCGGCCCATCCCGGCCATCGTGCCGGCAACCCCGTTCATCATCTTGGCGAGATCGTCGAAGATCCGGTTTTCCGATTGCATCCTATCGTCCTCCAGTGATTCCCAGCGGCTCGGCATCGGCCCCCGGATTTAGCCTTCCCGTCTCATAGTTGAGCGCGGTCGCAAGGCACAACCATGCAAGATAGGGAAGCATCAGCCATCCCGCCACCGGGCGGATGCGCCGAAACAGGTTTGCGGTGATCGTCGCGAGCAGGAGCATGGCGATGAGCAAGGCCAGCGCGAGGTCGATCATGTGGAAGCCGAAGAACACCGGCGACCAGGCAAAGTTGAGCGTCAGCTGCGCGGCGAACAAAGCGATGGCGAGCTGGCGCTGCGTCGAAAATGGCGCATTGAGGATCGCCGCGAGCGCGATGCCGAGCATGGTGTAGAGCGTCGTCCAGGCGGCACCGAACACCCAGCCGGGCGGCTGGAATGCGGGCTTGGCGAGACCGTCATACCAGGCATTGCCGAAACCGCTGTTGGATATGCCGCCCATCAGCAATCCGGTGGCAACGATCGCCGGCACTGTGACCAGCGTCTTTCTCCAGATGCCGCCATCGTCCTGCGCCGCCGTCGTCAAATGAATTTCCTTTCGTTGCCTGCCCCATAGGGCCGCCAACGCAATCGCGCCAATCGGGATGGACGGAGCTGCTTATTCAGCGGGCAACGGATCGGCCAATTGCTGGTCCAGCTTGCGCGCCACTGCCTCGGGGGAACCGGTGTAGCCGGCCAGCCGCGCGTAGAGGATCGGGATCAGGAACAAGGTGACGAGGGTCGAGATCGACACCCCCCACACCACCACCACGCCGATCGCCTGGCGCGCACCAGCGCCGGCGCCCGAAGCGACCATCAGCGGAATTGCGCCCGACACCGTGGCGATCGAGGTCATCAGGATCGGCCGCAGTCGACGCGCCGATGCCTCGCGGATGGCGGTCGCGACATCCCTGCCCTCGTCGCGCAACTGGTTGGCGAATTCGACAATCAAAATGCCGTTTTTCGCCGCGAGTCCGACCAGCATGACGATCCCGATCTGGCTGTAGAGGTTCAATGACTGGCCCATCGCCGCCAGCCCGATCATTCCGCCGGCCACCGCCAGCGGCACGGTGGCGATGATCACGATCGGGTGAACGAAACTTTCGAACTGCGCGGCAAGCAGCAGGAAGACGATCAGGATGGTCAGTGCAAACACCATAACGATCGATCCGCCCGATTCCCGGAAAGCCTTGCTTTCGCCGCTGTAACCGACCGCCGTCACTTCGGGCGACGCCGCCGCCTGCTCCTCCAGGAACGTCAAGGCGTCGCCCAGCGAATAACCATCGGCGAGCCCGCCCGACAGCGTGATCGCGCGCAATTTGTCGAACCGGCCGAGATCGCGCGCCCCGGCCGTGTCGCGCGTGGTGACGAGATTGGACAAGGGGACCAGCGCGCCCGAGCGGCTGCGGACGTAAATTTGCGACAGATCGGTCTCGTTCGAGCGATGGGCCGCCTCGGCCTGCACCATCACGCGATATTCCTCGCCGCGATCGAGATAGGTCGAGACACGCGACGAGCCGAGCAATGTCTGCAGCGCCTGGCTGATGTCGCTGACCGACACGCCGAGGTCGCCGGCGCGGGCGGTGTCGACCTCGATCCGCATCTGCGGCTTGCTCTCCTTATAGTCGGAATCGAGATTGACGATTCCGGGATTGTCAGCGGCGGCGGCGAGGATCCGGTCGCGGGCGGTGACCAGTTCGGGATAGGTCGAACCGGCGATGATGAAGTTGATCGGCTGGCCGCGAGCCCGGCTCAAGGACGAGCGAATCGAGGCATTGCCGCGCACCGCGGGAATCGCCGCAAGCATCCGATTGACCTCGCCGACCACTTCCTGGGTGGTTTTCTCGCGCTCGCCCCATGGCTTGAGGAAGATCGTGAACGCGCCACTGTTGAAATCGTCGCTGGCGCCGAATCCGCCCGGCGTGCGGGCGATCACCGTGCGCACCGCGCCGTCGCCGAGCAACGGCAGCAGCTGCGCCTGGACGTCGAGCATGTAGCGATCCATCGCCGCGAAACCGGTCCCTTCGGGCGCGGTGATATTGGCCGACATGATGCCGACATCCTCCGGCGGCGCGAGCTCGGATTCGAGCATCGAGAACAGGAACCCCGCCCCGACCAGCAATGCCGCCACGCCGATGATGGCGAAACGCGGACGGACCAGCACCTTGTCGAGCCGCGACGCATAGGCGCCTTCGAGCCGCTTGAAGTGCCGGTCGATGAACGACGCGAACCGGCCGCGCTTCTCATGGCGGAGCAGTTTCGAGCAGAGCATCGGCGCCAGGCTCAGGGCGAGGAAGCCGGAGAAAGCGATGGCGCCGATCATCGCCACCGCAAGCTCGCGGAACAGCAAACCGGTCTGGCCGGAAATGAACATCACCGGCACGAACACCGCGCACACCACCAGGGTCATCGAAATGACCGCAAAGCCGACCTGCCGCGCGCCATTGTAAGCGGCGGCAAGCGGCGGCTCGCCCCCCTCGATCCGGTGATAGACATTTTCCAGCACTACGATCGCGTCATCGACGACAATGCCGATGCTCAGCACCAGCGCGAGCAGGGTCAGTAAGTTGATCGAGAAACCGCACATCCACAGCACGGCGAAGCTGCCGAGCAGGCAGATCGGCACAGTAACCGCGGGGATCAGGGTCGCGCGCCAGCTGCCGAGGAACAGGAAGATGACCAGCACCACCAGCGCCGCCGCCTCGGCCAGCGTTTCATAGACCTTCTTGATTGCTTCATTGATGAATTGCGAATCGTCGGACCCGACTGTTACGGTCATGCCGTCGGGCAGGGTCGGGCGCATTTGTTCGGCAAGCACCTTCACCGCGTCGGCGACCGCCAGCGTATTGGCCCCCGACTGTCGAACGATTCCCAGGCCGACCGCGCTATCGCCGTTCAATCGAAACGCCGAATAGGGATTTTCCGGCCCCTGCTCGACTCGCGCCACGTCGCTCAGGCGGACGAGATAGCCTCCTTCCCCCCGACGAATGACGAGATTGGCGAACTCGGCGGCCGAGGCGAACGGGCGCTCGACCCGCAAGGTGACATTCTGGGCATCGGATTCGAGTCGCCCGGCGGGAAGCTCGACATTCTGGGTGCGGAGCGCGGTCTCGACATCCGCCGGGGTGAGCGAGAAAGCGGCCAGTTTCTGCGGCTGGAGCCAGATCCGCATTGCCGGGCGCGCCTCGCCGCCAATGAATACGCGCGCCACGCCCGGAATCGCGGAGAAACGGTCGATGAGGTTGCGATCGACATAATCGCTGAGCTGCAACCGGTCCCAGCCGGGCTTGCTGAACACCATGAACATGATCGGTGAGGCGTCGGCATCGACCTTGGCGATCTCGGGGGCGAGCACTTCGTCGGGCAGATCGTCGGCAACGCGCCCGACCCGGTCGCGGACATCATTGGCCGCGACATCGACATCGGTCCCGGCCGAAAATTCGAGCGTGATCTGCGACTGGCCATCGCGCGAGCGCGAGGTGATGGACTGCAGGCCCTGGACCCCGGACAGGCCCTGTTCGAGCAATTGGGTGACCCGGCTTTCGACCACTGTCGCGGCGGCGCCGGTGTAGCTGGTGGTGATCGACACCACCGGCGGATCGACATCGGGATATTCGCGGATCGACAGGTTGAAGAAGCCAACGAGCCCGATCACCACAATCAGGATCGCGACGACCGCCGCAAAGACCGGGCGCTTTACCGAGAGATCGGAAAGCTGCATCGACCGCGCCTAATTACCGCCCGAGGCGGCGGCGGACGGGGTCGGCCGAGCCGCAGGTCGTTGCGCATTCTGGACGCCCGCGACCTTGACCTTCATCCCGTCGGTCACCTTGATCACGCCTTCGGTCACCACGCGCTGGCCGGCACGCAATCCCTCGACGATCTCGATCCGCCCGCCGCTGCGCGCGCCGGTGCGGACTTCGGTGCGCTTCGCCGTGCCCCCGGCGTCGAGCACAAAAACGAAGCGGCGATCGCCCTCGCCGATGACGGACAATTCGGGGACCGAGAGACCGGCGCGGGGCGCGGTTTCGATGCGGACGGTCATCAGCATTCCGGGGCGCAGCTTACGGTCGGGATTGGGAAGCTCTGCACGGACAACGACCGAGCGCGTATTGGGGTCGATCACCGGGTCGATATTGGCGATCGTGCCGCGAAACGGCTGGTCGGGCCAGGCCGCCGAGGTAGCGAGGATCGGGAGGCCGGGGCGGAGCAGCGGAAGCATCGTCTCGGGCACCGGAAAATCCAGCTTAATCACGCTGACGTCGCTGATGGTCGCGATTTCGGTGCCGGCGGCGACGAT
>JBKJNP010000192.1:0-13566 GCA_046593565.1 Sphingomicrobium sp.
TTCACCATCGTCATGCCGCCGCCCAACGTCACCGGCTCGCTCCACATCGGCCACGCGCTCGACATCACGCTGCAGGATATTCTCACCCGCATCGCGCGGATGCAGGGCAAGGACGCCTTGTGGGTGGTCGGCACCGACCATGCCGGAATCGCGACCCAGATGGTGGTCGAACGCCAGCTCGACGCCGAGCAGAAGAAACGCACCGATTTCACCCGCGATGAATTCGTCGACCGCGTGTGGGAATGGAAGAAGGAGAGCGGCGGGCAAATTACGCAGCAGCTGCGCCGCCTCGGCGCATCTTGCGACTGGTCGAACGAGCGCTTCACCATGGACGAGGGCTTCTCCAAAGCCGTCACCCATGTGTTCGTCGAGCTTCACAAGCGCGGGCTGCTCTATCGCGACAAGCGCCTGGTCAATTGGGACCCGCATTTCCAGACCGCGATCAGCGATCTCGAAGTCGAGACCCGCGACACCGCGGGCAAATTCTGGACGCTGCGCTATCCGTTGGCAGACGGTTCGGGCTTCATCGAAGTCGCCACCACGCGGCCCGAAACGATGCTCGCCGACATGGCGGTCGCGGTCCACCCGACCGACGAGCGCTACGCCGCCTTGGTCGGCAAAATGATTCGCCTGCCGATCACCGGCCGCGAAGTGCCGATTGTCGCCGACGAACATGCCGACCCCGAGCTCGGGTCGGGCGCGGTCAAGGTCACCCCCGGCCACGATTTCAACGATTATGAGGTCGGCAAACGCGTCGGGTTTAGCTCAGTTGAAATTCTAGAGATGCTCGATCCGACGGGACTAACTGTTCAGACTGCCGACGAACTCGTCCCAAACGAGCTTCTAGGACTAGATCGATTTGACGCACGCACGCGGGTTGTCGAACTGCTTGCTGCCGAAGGTGCCTTAGTGAAGGTCGAAGATCGCACTATCGCCACTCCCTTTGGCGATCGCTCAGGCGTGGTGATCGAGCCGAGGCTCACCTACCAATGGTACGTAAAGGCTGCGACTTTAGCCGCACCTGCGATTGAGGCCGTCAAATCAGGCGCAATAAAAATTGTGCCTGAAACATGGTCAAAAACTTGGTTTAACTGGCTGGAAAACATTGAACCTTGGTGTGTGTCTCGCCAACTCTGGTGGGGACATCAAATTCCGGCTTGGTATGGCTTTGCCAATCCTTTGGTTGAAGAGCCTATCGCGGAGTCCTCCCCGACTTTTAGGACGTTTGCGCCGAAAGTTTTCGTCGCAGAAACCGAGGCAGAGGCCGTTCAAGAAGCTCTGCAGTATTATCCCAACGCCAAGAATGTAAGGGTAGCTAAGTCGCTCGAAGAGCACGCAACTACCTCATATCTTGACGAAGAAGTCATAATTTGGCGGGATAGCGACGTCCTCGACACCTGGTTCTCCTCCGCGCTCTGGCCGTTCGCAACGCTCGGCTGGCCCGAGAAGACCCACGACCTCGCCCGCCATTACCCCAACGACGTGCTCATCTCGGGCTTCGACATCTTGTTCTTCTGGGACGCCCGCATGGCGATGCAAGGGATCGAGTTCATGAAGGAGGTGCCGTGGAAGACGCTCTACCTCCACGGCCTCGTCCGCGACGCGGCGGGCGCAAAGATGTCCAAGTCGAAGGGCAATACCGTCGATCCCTTGGGCCTGATCGACCGCTACGGCGCCGACGCGCTGCGCTTCACCATGGCGGCGATGGAAAGCCAGGGCCGGGACATCAAGCTCGATGAGAAACGCGTCGAAGGCTATCGTAACTTCGCCACCAAGTTATGGAACGCCGCACGCTTCCTGCAAGGCAATGGGGTCGGGGCTTCAGCTTCGATCGCCGCGCCCGAGGCGAGCCTCCCGGTCAACCGTTGGATCATCGGCGAAGTCGTCGCCACACTCGACGCAATGAACAAGGCCATCGCCGACCTCCGCTTCGACGACATGGCCTCGGCCATCTACCACTTCACCTGGGGCACCTTCTGCGACTGGTATGTCGAACTGGTCAAAGGCGGGTGGGACGACGAAACCCGCGCCGTCGCCGCTTGGGCGTTCGACCAGATCCTCGTCATGCTCCACCCGCTGATGCCGTTCATCACCGAGGAATTGTGGACTTCAATGGGGCAGGGCGAGCGCGACGATTACCCCCTGATCACCGCCAAATGGCCCGAGCCTAAAGCACAGCGTGACGGCCAGGCCGCGACCGACGTCACGGCCCTGATCGACATCATCGACCAGGTCCGCGCGCTCCGCGCCGAGCTGACCATTCCGTGGAGCGCGGCGCTCGTGCCGCACGTCATCGGTGGTGACGCGGCGACTGTCGATCGCCTCAACGCGAACGCAGCAACCCTGTCGCGCATGGCCAAGCTGGAGGCAGCCGTCGCGTCGGACAGCGTCCCCGCCGGCTCGGCCCAGATAGTGATCAGCGGCACCACCGTCGCCTTCCCGCTTGGCGACGCGATCGACCTCGACGCGGAAAAATCCCGCCTCGCCAAGGCAATCGCGGTGGCGGAGAAAGACCGCGACGGCCTCGCCGCCCGCCTCGCCAACCCCGCCTTCACCGACCGCGCCAAACCCGAAGCGGTGGAGAAGGCAAAAGCCGACCACGACGCCCGAGCGGCCGAGGCGGAGCGGTTAAGCGCGGCGCTGGCAAGGCTGGGCTGACCCTAAACCCGCTTGTCCCGAGCTTAGTCGTGGGACGTTCTATTCGCGCGGAAGGTGTCTCCACGAAGGCTCGACACAAACGGTGTAGGGTAACGCTCCCTACCGCGGTGCCGCCACTTCCATCGCGCCCTGGGCCACGCACACCGTCACCGGCGTTTTCGCCGCAATTTCGCCGTCGATCGAAATCTTCTGCCGCGGGCGCGCTTCCAGCCGCAACGACTGGCCGCGCCATTCGGTCACGGTTTGATTACGATGACGAAGCTTGAACAGGGTCGCGAACCAGCTCCACGCCAGCCCCCACAGGCTTTTTCCGGTCACCGCCTGGATCACGATCTCGCCAGAATCGACCGCCTGGCTCTCGACCAGCTCGATCCCGCCATGGTGCGTGCCATTGGCGATCCGCGCCTCGGTCGCCCACACCTTGCACATTTCGCCGTCGTCCAGCGTGATGCGCAGGCGAAAGGGGCGAAAGTGGAACGCGCTGCGCGCCGCCCAGATCAGATAGCCGACCATGCCGAGATAGCGCTTGAGATTGTGCGGCACCGTGTCCGCGATCAGCGGCGACAGGCCCAGTGCCGCCGCGTTGACGAAATAATCGCCGTCGATCACGCCGAGGTCGATCCGCCGCCGCCGCCCGTTGGCGATCACGTCGACCGCCGAATCGAGGTCGGGCGCCATGCCCATCGATTTGGAGAAGCTGTTGGCGGTGCCGAGCGGCAGGATCGCGAACACGGTGTCCTTGCCGACGAAATGGTCGATCGTGCTCGACAGGCTGCCGTCGCCGCCGCCGATGATTACCATCGGGGCGCGGGCGACGGCGTCGATCACCGTCTTGTCCATTTCCTCGGGCTTGTGGACGGCGATGGCGTCGATCAGCTCGACCCCGGCCAGCTCGAGCTTCGCCCGCGCCTCGTCGAACACATCGGCGCCGCGGCGGCTCATCGCATTGACGATCAGGATCGCCATTCTGGGGAGGGTATCGTTCATGGCCCCCCAATGCATGGGACTGGTCTTTCTTTCCACACCATCCTCGGGCTAGACCCGCATGATGTCATCCTATCCCGCCTGTCGCCTGCGCCGCGGTCGTTCCGCCCCGTGGATCCGCGAGATGCTCGCCGAGCATCGGCTCCACCCGAGTGACCTCATCTGGCCGCTGTTTATCGCCGACGGGAAAGACGGCGAGGAGCCGATCGCCTCGCTCCCCGGTGTATCGCGCTGGACCGTCGACCGGCTCGCCGCCAAGGCCCGCGAAGCGCGCGATCTCCAAATTCCGTGCATCGCGCTTTTTCCCAATACGCCCAGTGGCTTGCGCACCGACGACGCGCGCGAGGCGGTCAATCCCGACAACCTCATCTGCCGCGCCATCCGCGAGATCAAGAATGCGGTCCCCGAGGTGGGAATCCTGACCGACGTCGCGCTCGACCCCTATACGACCCACGGCCACGATGGCCTGCTGTCACATGATGCTCGCACCGTGACCAACGACCCCACGGTGGCGATGCTGGTCGACCAGGCATTGGTCCAGGCCGCCGCCGGCGCCGACATCGTCGCTCCATCCGACATGATGGACGGTCGCGTCGGCGCGATCCGTGCCGGGCTCGAGGCGGAGGGCCATCACGACGTCGCGATCATGGCCTATGCCGCCAAATATGCCTCGGCCTTCTACGGCCCGTTCCGCGACGCGGTAGGGTCGCGCGGATTGTTGAAGGGTGACAAACGCACCTATCAGATGGACCCGGCCAACAGCGCCGAAGCCCTGCGCGAAGTCGAACTCGACATCGCCGAGGGCGCCGACATGGTGATGGTCAAGCCCGGCCTCGCCTATCTCGACATCGTGGCGCGGGTGAAGGGCGCGTTCGGCGTTCCGACGTTCGCTTATTCGGTGTCGGGCGAATATGCGATGATCGAGGCGGCCGCCGCCGCCGGGGCCGGGGACCGCGACGCACTGGTGATGGAAACGTTGATGGCGTTCAAGCGCGCCGGGGCGACCGGCGTCCTGACCTATCATGCCCCGCTCGCCGCAAGGCTGATCGCCGGGTGACATCGCCAGCCGGTACGGGGGTCGTCGCGGCGCGCCATATCGGCATGATCGGAATCATCCTGATCGCCGCCAACGGCATGATCGGAACCGGCATCTTCGCGCTTCCGGGCAAGCTCGACGCCGCGGTCGGATCGTTCGCGCCGCTGCTGCTGCTGATCGCCGGGCTCGGAATGGCCTGCATCGCTCTGTCGTTCGGCGATTGCGCGCGGCACTTCGACCGCTCGGGCGGGCCCTTGCTCTATGTCGGCACCGCCTTTGGCCCGCTGCCCGGGTTCGTCATCGGCTGGTTAGCTTATGTCGCCCGCGTCGCATCGATCGCCGCCAACGCCACCGTGCTCGCCACCACCGCCGCGGTGTTCTTTCCGATCGCCGCGACAATTGCCGGACGAAGCGCGCTGATCGTCGCCGTGTTCGCCACGCTCATCACCCTCAACATCGTCGGAGTCCGCCGCGCGCTAGCTTTCCTCGGCGGCATCACCGTGCTGAAAGTCGCGCCATTGCTGCTGCTCGCATTGGCGGCCCTGGCCACTTACGGCGTCGGGCCAACACCGCGATTGCCCACCCTTACGTCGGTCGAAAGCATTGCCCTCGTCGCGCTCTACGCCTTCACCGCGTTCGAGACCGCGACCGTCCCCGCCGCCGAGACTCGCGATCCGCAGCGCGCCATCCCGATCGCCTTGGTTGGCACCGTGCTGGCGATCACCTTGCTCTACGTGCTGGTGCAATGGGCCTATAGCGCGTCGGGGCAGGGGGCGAGCGAGACCCCGCTGGTCGACCTTGCCGGCACGCTCGGCGGATCGGTTGCGGCGGCGGCCATCGCGATCACCATCATTGTCTCAATTGTCGGCAACCAGGCCTCGGCGATCCTCGCCAATTCACGGATCACCGTCGCGATGGCCGAACAACGCATGATCCCGCCCGCCTTCGCAGCAATCTCGCCGCGGTTCGGGACGCCGATCGTGTCGATCCTGTTCTACGGCCTGGCGGCGATGGCGCTGGCGTTGAGCGGCACGTTCGTCTTCCTCGCTGTGATCAGTGCGCTTGCCCGCTTGTTCGCTTACCTCGGCTGCATCGCCGCGGCACCGGTGCTCGATCGTCAGTTCGGCACAAGACGACCCTGGCCGCGCCGCCTGCTGTTCCCGATCATCGCCGCCGTTTTGTGCCTGTGGGCGATGACCCAGACCAACCCCGACGAATGGCAGAGTCTCGGCTTGCTCGCGCTGGCCGGCGCGCTGCTTTACCTGATCGGGAGAAGGAGCAGGAAATGGCCGACATCGTCGCCACCACCGATCGCCTGATCCTTCGCGACTGGCGCCCTGAAGATCGCGCGATCTTCCTCGCCCATCTCAACAGCGCCGCGGTGATGCGCTGGCTCGGCGGGGTGCAGGACGACGCGACCTATGCCGCCGCATTCGACCGGCTCGACGGCTACGCCCGCGACTATGGCCACACTTTCTGGATTGTCGAGCGCAAGGCCGATGGCGAAGTCCTCGGTTTCTGCGGGTTGAAGCGGGTCAATTCGGAAGGCGCGAAAAACCCCGGCGACATGGAGGTCGGCTGGCGCCTGCGCGAAAGCGCGTGGGGGCAGGGGATCGCGAAGGAGGCCGCGATTGCCAGCCTCGACCTCGCCTTCGGTCGCTTCGCCGCGCCGCACGTCGTCGCCTTCACCGTCGCCGGCAATACCGGCAGCTGGGGCTTGATGGGGCGGCTCGGCATGATCCGCCGCCCCGACCTGGATTATCACGACCCACGCTTCGGTCCCGATCTCAATCCGACCATCACCTATGCGATCGACGCCGCCGACTGGCCCGCCGCGCGCGAAGCCGCCTGTTAACCGCTGGCTGGGTAGGAAGGGGCCGATGACCGAAACCACCGTCGACCAGTCCATGCGCGGCGCCTTGCCGTTCGGCCGCCGTCGCTGGTTCCTGGCGACGATCTTCACCAGTGCCTTCCTGCTGTTCCTGGTCCAGCCGATGATCGCGCGAATGGCCCTGCCGCGTGTCGGCGGGGCGCCGTCGGTGTGGAATTCGGCGATGCTGGTTTACCAGGCGCTGCTGCTCGCCGGCTATGCTTATGCCCATGCCCTGGGCCGACTGTCGCCGCGCGCCCAGGCCCGGCTGCACGTCACCTTGCTGCTGCTCGCCGCCATCACGCTGCCGATCGGGCTGCTCGACTGGTCGCCGCCGCCCGATGCCAATGGCTTCCTGTGGGTGCCATGGTTGTTCCTCGCCAGCATCGGCCCCCTGTTCTTCATCGTCTCGGCCCACGCCCCGTTGCTCCAGCGCTGGTATGCAATGTCGGGCTGCGGCGATCCCTATCCGCTCTACGCCGCGTCCAATTTCGGCAGCTTCCTCGGCTTGATCGCCTTTCCCCTGCTGGTCGAGCCATCGGTCCCGGTCGGCGTGCAGAGCGTCGGCTGGTCGTGGGCCTTTGGCCTGCTGGCGCTGCTGGTCGCAGGTGCCGCGTTCCGCTTGCCATTGTCGGTCGATCGAGTGGCCGCGCCGGTCAGTCCCGCGCCATCGTGGCGGCGGATGGCGCATTGGGCTTTACTGGCCGCGATCCCCTCGGGGCTGATTATGTCGACCACCTTGCACCTCACCACCGACATCGTCGCCATGCCCTTGCTGTGGGTGATGCCGCTCGGCTTGTACTTGCTCAGTTTCTCGCTGGCTTTCGCCGAGCGGCGTCGCGCTGCCATTGACGCTACCCGGCTTGCACCCGTCACCTTGCTGATCTGCGCGTGCGGGGTAGCGACCGACTCCGTCCCATATCCGCTGGCGGTCCTGGCGGCGGCGTTGCTCGGCCTGTTCGTGATTTCGGTCGCGCTCCACGCCCGCCTGTTCGACGATCGGCCAGCCCCCGACCAATTGACCCGCTTCTACCTCGTCATGTCGATCGGTGGAGCGCTCGGCGGCGTGTTTTCGGCCCTGATCGCGCCGACATTGTTCGACTGGATCTATGAGCATCCGATCCTTCTACTGGCGGCGGCATTGCTGTTGCCGCTTTCCAACCCGTTCGATCGTCTGACGCAGCTGTGGGTTTCGCCGGCGGGGGATCGGGTTGCGCAATTGCTCGTCATCGCTGGACTGGCGGCGATCGTCGCCGGGGCCGCGCTGCCTGATGCCAAACTGGTCGCGATGCTGGTGCTGGTGGTGATCGGGGTCGTCGCGATCGGCCGTCGCCTGCCCTATCTGGTGGCGGTGGTCGGCGTGATGCTGGTCGCCGGTGGGCTCGACAAGCTCGTGCTCAGTGCCGCGCCGGGCAAGATGACCCGCAGCTATTTCGGGATCTACGCCGTCCGGCCGGGCGACAATGATTCGCGCCAGCTGGTCCACGGCACGACATCTCACGGGATCCAGAATCTGGGATCGCCCGAGCGCCAGCGGATGGCGACCGCTTATTATGCACCACGCTCCGGCATCGGACAGGTCATGCTTGCCAAACAGACCCTGTTCCCCGCTGCCCGCGTGGCGGTGGTCGGGCTCGGCGCGGGCACGCTCGCCTGCTACGCCCGGCCGGGCGAGCAATGGCGCTTCTACGAAATCGATCCGGCGATCGTCGATATCGCCGAGGATGAGCGCCGCTTCACTTTCCTGTCGCGCTGCCTGCCGGGGGTCGAGACAAAGGTCGGCGATGCGCGGCTGACCTTGTCCGCCGACCCGCCCGCCTCGGCCGACATATTGGTGATCGATGCCTTCTCGTCGGATTCGGTGCCGATGCACCTGATGACCCGCGAGGCGTTCCAGCTGTATCGTCGCAAGGTTGCGCCTGGCGGGTTGCTGATGGTCCACATCTCCAATCGTTATCTCGACCTGATGCCAGTAGTGGCCGGCGCGACCGCCGACGGCTGGGTCGGGATGAGTCGGCTATATTTGCCGAGCGAGGCGGAGCGGCGCGACAATGCCACCGCCTCGCTGTGGATCGCCTTGTCGGATGATCCCGCGACGCTCGCCGCGCTCGACCGGGCAGCGGGGCGGGGGCAGTGGCGCCCGCTCGTCCGGCGGTCAGGATTCGCCCCGTGGACCGACGATCGCGCGTCGATCCTTCCGCTGATCAAATGGCCGCGCTGACCGCTTTCTAACGCGACAGCCGCGCAGTCAGTTGATCGACGATGGTCGATTGTCGCTCGGTCACGGCGCGCAGTTCAGTCGAAGCCGCCTCGACCGCGAGCTGGTCGCCGGCGGTCAGCACGCCACGCTGGATTCGTCCCGCGGCAAGGGCATCGATGTCGGACACCGCGCGGGTCGTCGTGGCGCGCGCGCCTTCCAGTCCTGACAGGGCTTCCTGGGCGACTATCCAGCTTTCCGACTGCGCAGGGCCGGCGGCGTCGGCAAGACTCTGCGCCCGTCCGGCTTCGGCCTCGAACGCCTGCGCGCCCGCCTTGCCCTCGGCCACCAGCTGCGTCAGCCGCGCCGACAGCGTCGCATCGGCCGGCCCGGGGATCGGGTTGGACGGGATCGGAAGCCGGGGATCGATCGCTTCGGCGGGGCGTCGCGCCAGCGACGGTTCGGTGGTGGAAGAGGTGGCGCAACCGAACAAGCCGAGCGCGATCAAGGGGGCAAATGCTCTCATCGTGGTGCCGGTGTAGGGCGGCCCGTGGCCTCGCGCAACGCGGTCGCATTTGGCGATCCCAAGGGGTTGCGCGCTCAGTACCTTGCCCCTATGTCGCCCCTGCCGCGCGCCCGTAGCTCAGCTGGATAGAGCATCAGACTACGAATCTGAGGGTCGGACGTTCGAATCGTTCCGGGCGCGCCAAATTCTTAAAATCCAGGGATCATGGCGGCGGCGCGAGCCTGGCGCGCCGCGCTATACTGGTGTCAGGCGGTGAGTGCAGTGGGCACGCACGCTTCGGCGCGAATGGCGAAATCCTGAGCAAGTTTGGCGTGCCAGTCGCGCGCCTGGGCCGTCACTGCGCGTCGGGCCGCGGTCCGCTCTTCGGCGGCGCGTCGTTGGTAATAGCGCAGGTTCGACTCCATGTACGTCACTCCCCAGGACGGCACGAAGATGCGACTCATGCCCTAACACATGGTTAATTTCCACAGACTTATTTCGCACCAATAACGATCTTTACGAATCCGCTTTGCGATTCTTTAAACTGGCATTATTTTACAAGGCGATATGAAGAGGATCCTGCCTTTCGCCGTGGCCCTGTTGGGTCTCTTGTTGCCCGCTCCGGCGCTTGCCGGGGCGTCGAGTTTTTCGGTCGTCAACGGGTCGGGGGCGGACATTACGACGCTGGCGATTCGCCGAGTCGGCAGCGGTCAGTGGCTACCGCTCGGCGCGACCCCCCCGGCGGGCAAGTCCGCCGCCGTCATTTTCGCCAATCCTGATTGCGCGTTCGATCTTCGCGCCACCTTGGCGGGCGGAGCGACGGTCACGTGGACTGGCGTCAATCTGTGCGACGTGAAGCTGGTAACCTTGCGGCGGAACGCTGCGGGTCTCGCCTGGGTCGATTACGACTGATCCGTCGGCGCGGGCGAGCGGTTCGCGCGGGCACCATCTCCAATTCGGACGGCCGCACTGAATCAAGCAGTTTCGCGCCGGCGACGAACACTACGCCGGTTGCCAGTGCAGCGAACATCCAGCCGAGATTGCCGGGATAGATATCCAGATAATGGCGACCACGTTCGACCGCGCCCATCGCAATTGCGAAGATCACCAGATACGCTTCAAAGCGAGTCTTGATCGTGAACAGTCTGGCGATACGCTTACCCATCGTCATGGTTAAGCAAACGCCGTGCCATTCCCTCGGTTCCGCCAAAAATAAGTTAATGTCGGCGCGAACTGTTAACCTTTCCGACGTTCCGGCCAATCAGGCAAGCGCGCCAAGGTCGAGCGTTTCAAGCAGCGCGCGCCGCGCATTTTCCACCGTCTCGATCAGTCCGGGCTGCTGCAGGTCGGCGGCGGCAATCTCCTCGGGCCAATGCGCCGCGATGCTCGCCGCGATCCGGTCGAGCTTGGCCTCGTCGACCAGGAAGCGCGGATCGACCAGTGCCGGGTCGCACGCCACGCGCAGTCGCAGGCAAGCAGGGCCGCCGCCATTGGCCATCGACTGGCGCACATCGACCACTTCGACCCGCCGGATCGCTCCATTCGAAGCGAGGTGTCGCTCGATCCACGCCCAAACCGACGGCGTCTCGCGCGCTTCGGTAGGCACTATCAACGTCGCCGCGCCATCGGGCGTGGTCACCAATTGGGCATTGAACAGATAGGATTTGATCGCATCGGCCAGCGGCACGTCGGCGTCGGGCACTTCGACCATTTCGAAATCGTAGCGAGCACACATTGCGGAGACCAGATTGCGATTTACGAACGCTTTTTCATGGGCGAACAGCACGCGCTCGTTCGCGACCGCGACGACATCATTGTGGAACGCACCGGCGGCGATCGCTTCCTCGGACTGTTCGATGAAAAAGGTTCGCGCACGATCGAGCCGGTGCCCGCGCGCAATCGCCTTCGAGGCCTCGATATGCTGGCGGGCGGGATAGGGGCCGCCAGTGCGCCCATAGACGAACAGTTCGATCCCCGGCTCGCCGTGGCGCAATGTCAGCCGCATATGATTGGCTGCGCCCTCATCGCCGAATGCAGGCGGCACCGGTCCATGCACCGCGAATGCCGGGTCGGCGAAGGCCACTTCCAGCTGTGCCAGCGTCGCCGTCCATTCGTGGCTGCGGTGCGGCATGGTGCGCAAGTTCGCGACCGTCAGATGGCATTTGCCGTCGGCGGTGTCGGGCGCGGGGCTAACCGTGGCCGCATTGGCTGCCCACATCGCCGACGCGCTCATCGCATTGGCGGCAAGCTCGGGATCCGCGTCTTCGATTGTCGTCCCCAGCGAGGCCAGCCAGTCGCGCGCCGGTCGCGGCTGGGGCACGAACATTCCCTGCACCAACCCGAGCGCGAGATTGGCGCGCATCTTGTCGATGCCTTGCAACGCCGCCGCGCGCGGTCGCGACACTTCGCCGCGGTGACCGGTCGAGGCGAGATTGCCCAGGCTCAGCCCGGCATAATTATGGCTCGGCCCGATAATCCCGTCGAAATTGATCTCGCGGATCGCCATTAGCGCGGCGTCGCCAGCACATTGTCGTTACCATCGATCCGCAGCAATTCGGCGGTCTGATCATCGAGATAAATCTCATCTTCGCTGCCGCGCTGCGCCTGGCCGTAACAGGCAACGAAGTGCTCGAGCCGCCCGCTCGCCAGGACCATCGTCTCGCTCTTGCCGCCTGGCTGCGGCGCACCGGCATAGCGCAGCCATTCGGACTTCTCGATCGTCCTGATCTTGTCGGTCGCGGCGGTCACCGTCGGCCCGCCGTCGAAAATGTCGATATAGCATTCATACTGGAAGCCTTCATTTTCCAGCATTTTGAGCGCCGCTCGCCCGGTCGGATGCGGCTGGCCCATCACCGATTTGGCGCTTTCGGGCAGCATCGCGACATAGATTGGCGTCTTGGGCATCAGATCGGCGATGAACTGCGTCCCGTGGACCGCGTTGAATTCGTCTGCCTCGGGAAAGTTCATCCCGAAAAATCGCCCGGCCAGCGCGTCCCAGAAGGGTGAATGGCCGGCCTGGTCCATCACTCCGCGAAGCTCGGCCAACACCCGGGAACCGAACCGCGGCCGGTGCTGCTTGATGAACAGATAGCGCGACCGGGCGAGCAACATGCCAAGCCCTCCGGCGCGCTCGTGCGGGTGGAGGAACAGCCCGCCGACTTCGGATGAACCTTCAAGGTCGGTGCACAAAGACAAAGTCTGGTTACGGAAAATGCGCCCCAGCGCCTCGCTTTTCTGGGTCAATGTCGACAGCCGATAGCTGTAGAAGGGCACATCATTGCCAACTTTGCCGAACACCTGGCACGTGCCACGGATCGCCTTGGTCTCGACATTTTCGAGCACGAACAGGAACAGATCGTCGTCCTGGTTCTCGCCCTCGCGCTTGAACCCGGCTTGCGACTTGGCGAGCTTGGCCTCGAGCGTCGCTTTGTCGGCGGGCAGGTTGGTGAAGCCGCCGCCGGTCAATTTGCTCAGCTCGTACAAAGCGCGAAGGTCGGCCGGCGTTGCGGCGCGGATTCGCATGGTCATCGCGCGCCCTCCGCCGCCAGCCGAAGGATGGTCAGCGCCGACAGAGCGGCCCGCTCCCCGAGAGATTCGACGATCAGATATTCCTCCATCGAATGAATGCTCCCGCCGCGCGCGCCCATGGTGTCGATCACCGGCACGCCGCACGCCGCGATATTGTTGCCGTCGCACACCCCGCCGGTCGATTTCCAGCCGATTGTCTGGCCAAGATCGGCCCCAGCCTGCCGCACGATCCCGAACAATTGTTCAAGCGCCGGGGTCATCGGCTTGGGCGGTCGCGCGAAATGGCCGTGAATGTCGATTGCCACATCATGCGCCGCGGCAACCTCGGCCACCGATGCCTCGATCAGCGCCTGTGCCGATGCCTGGTCCTTGGCCGTGGCGGGCCGCAAATTTACCCGCAGGATGGCGAGGTCGGGGACGACATTATTGGGGCTTCCGCCATCGATTTTCGCCGGATTGACTGACAGGCTTGGCCCGACGCCCGCCTTTAGCCGCAGCGCCAGATCGGCGGCGGCGATCAGCGCATTGCGACCGTCCTCGGGATTACGCCCCGCATGCGCCGACTTTCCCCGCACCGTGAAACTGAAATTGCCGCTTCCCGGCCGCGCCCCGGCCAGCGTCCCGTCGGGCAGCGCCGATGGCTCGAAGGTCAAAGCGGCCCGCTTGCCCTGCGCGGCCTGTTCGATGAGGCGGGCCGAAGCCAGGCTGCCGACCTCCTCGTCCGAATTTAGCACCACCTCATAACCGATCACGCTTGCCGCCGGGCTCGCCTCGACCGCTTGAAGCGC
>JBKJNP010000193.1:0-4329 GCA_046593565.1 Sphingomicrobium sp.
CTGCCCGGCTATGCCTCCGACATGGAAGGCGAGAAAGCGGTCGCGATCGACCTGTTTTGCGCGGCGCGCGGGATCGGCTGCCTGAGGCTCGATTATTCGGGGACCGGCAGCTCGCCCGGCGCATTTGCCGACGGCACGCTGGCGCGGTGGCTCGACGAGGTGTTGCTCGCGATCGACCTCGGGGTGCCCGACGGCAGGCTGATCCTGGTCGGATCGTCGATGGGCGGCTGGGTTGCGCTCCACGCCGCGCTGCGCCGCCCCGAACGCATTGCCGGTCTGCTGGGGATTGCCGCGGCGCCCGATTTCACCGACTGGGACTTTTCGACCGACGATAAGATGACGCTGCTCCGCGACGGCCAGTTTGAGCGCGCCAACGCATATGGGCCCGAGCCATCGCTGACCTATCGCGGCTTCTGGCAATCGGGCGAGGCAATGCGGCTGCTCGGCGCGGCTATCGACATCATTGCGCCGGTGCGCCTGGTCCACGGCGAGCAGGACAAGGACGTCCCGATCGGGGTTGCGATCAAGCTGGTCGAGCGGCTGCGTTCAGCCGATGTCCAGCTCAAATTGATCAAGGGTGGCGGTCATCGCCTGAGCGAGCCGCATGAGATCCACGCGATCCTGGTCGAGCTTCAAGGCCTAGTGGAGCTTGCCAAATGATTCTGCTGCCGCTGATCGCCGCTTTTGCCTCAACGGCGCTGGCTCCCGCCTGCCCGGCTTCGGCCGACAGTGCCGCGTCGCTGTGCCGAGCGCTCGCCGCCTCCGATTCCGAGCGCTTTGCCGAGGCCGCCGCCGAATTCGAGCGCGCCGCGTCCTCGTCCCCGCCGGGCGATGCGAAGACCCAGCGAATGCTCGCCGCAGCGGGCAATATGTGGATCGCCGCCAATCAGCCGGGCAAGGCCGCAGTTGCGCTCGACCGCGCGCTCAACGGTCCCGGCCTGCTCGCGGATCAGCGCGGACAGGCGTTGCTCGACCGCGCCCGCGCCGCCGAAGCGCAGGGCAACCTCAAGACCGCGCGTAAATTTGCCACCCTCGCCGCACAAAGCGCGAGCGAGGATCCGTTCACCTGGTACTTCTCAGCCGCGCTCGCGATCCGTGAGGGCGACCTCGTCACCGCTCGAGTGGCGATCAATCGCGCGCTGGCGCTCGCCCCGGTCGATCCCGACATCTTGTTCGAAGCGGGGCATGTCGCCGCCGCCGAAGGGGATGTGTCCGCCGCCCGCCGTGCGTGGGAGCGGACCATTGCCACCAACCCCAAGGGCCCGACCGCGAGCGCGGCGCGCCAGGCCTTGTCACTGCTCGACGTGCCGCTCACCGTAACCACCCCGGCACCATCGTCGAAAGTCGCCCAATGACCCAATTTCTACATGCCATGCTGCGCGTGTCCGACCCCGATGCGACGGTCGCGTTTTTCAAGCTGCTCGGGCTTGAGGAGCGGCGCCGCAAGGACGTGCCGGAGGGCAAGTTTACCCTGATCTTCCTCGGCGCGCCGGGCGATGAAGGTGGCGAAGTCGAGCTGACCCATAATTGGGACCAGAGCGGATATGACGGCGGGCGCAATTTCGGCCATCTCGCGTTTGCGGTCGCGGATATTTACGCGACCTGCCAGACACTCGCCGATGCCGGGGTGACAATCAACCGACCGCCCCGCGACGGCCATATGGCATTCGTCCGGTCGCCCGACGGTATCTCGGTCGAACTGCTCCAGCAGGGCGGCGCGCTTGCCCCCGCCGAGCCGTGGGCCAGCCAGCCCAATATCGGGCAATGGTGATGATCACTCCCGCCGCGCTTGAGATCGTCGCCGTCCCGGCCTTCGCCGACAATTATCTATGGCTGGTACATGACGCCGCCAGCGGCGAGACGGCGGTGGTCGATCCGGGCGATTCAACTTCCGTGCTGGCCGCTGCCGAGTCGCGCGGATGGACCATCGGCCAGGTGTGGAACACCCACTGGCACCCCGATCACACCGGGGGCAATGCAGGGGTCGTCGCGGCGTCAGGAGCCAAGCTGTCAGCGCCCGCCGCCGAGGCCGCCCGTATCGCCAACATCGATGTGCCGCTCAAGGAAGGCGACACGATCCGGATTGGCGCGCATGTCGGCCAGGTGTGGGAAGTGCCGGGGCATACGCTTGGCCATATCGCCCTGATCTTCGCCGATGCCGGGGTGGCATTTGTCGGCGATACGATGTTCGCAATGGGCTGTGGCCGCTTGTTCGAGGGCAGCCCCGACCAGATGCACGCCTCGCTCCAGCGGCTCGCCGCCTTGCCCGCCGACACGGCGCTCTACTGCGCCCACGAATATACGCTCGCCAACGCGCGGTTTGCTGCAGAAGCCTTCCCGACCGACGTCGCCATCGCCGACCGTTTCGCCGCCGTTGTCGCGCTGCGCGAAGCTGATCAGGCGACCGTCCCGACCAGCGTCGCGCTTGAACGCGCCACCAATCCCTTCCTCCGCGCCACCAGCGTCGAGCACTTCGCGCAGCTTCGCACCGCCAAGGATCGTTTCTGACTGACTCGCACGAGGAGAAACAGAATGACGCTCGCACGCTTGTTGATCGCGGCAGTCATCGTCGCGCCGCTGATCGCTTCCTGCACCGACCAGCCATTCGCGCCTTACAGCGATGCCGCAGGCGAGGCGCGCTTGGCGCAATTGCTGACCGGGAAGGTGGCCGGGGCGCCGATCAACTGCCTGCCCGATCATCGCGCCAGCGACCTGGAAGTGATCGATCGCGACACCTTCCTCTATCGCGATGGATCGACCTATTACCGGCAGGACACTGGTGGTGCCTGCTACCCCGGGACAAGCAGCGGCTATGCGCTGGTCACGACCAGCTTTGGCGGGCAATTGTGCGCCGGGGAGATTGCGCGCACCGTCGATACGACCAGCGGGATGACCTATAGCAGCTGCACGCTGACCCCGTTCGTCCCCTATCGCCGACCGTGAAAATCAGCGCTTGAACAATGCGTCGAGCGCGTCGCCATAGGCCTTGGCGATGACGTGGCGGCGGATCTTCATCGACGGGGTGAGCTGTTCGTTCTCGACCGTGAAGCCGTGCGGGGCGAGGATGAAGCGGCGGACCCGTTCGATCACATTGAGGTCGGCATTGACCCGATCGACCGCGCGCCCGACGGCCTTCGTCAGGCCCGCCTCATCATCGCGATATTGAGAGGCAAATTCGGGATCGGCGACGAGCAAGGCGACAAGGTGTGGGCGGCGGTCGCCATAGACCATCGCCTGCGCGATCTCTGGCTGGAGCGTGAGCATCCCTTCGACCCGCTGGGGCGAGACATTATCCCCCTTGTCGTTGACGATCAGATCCTTCTTGCGGTCAGTGATCACGATCCGCCCCTTGGCGTCGAGATGCCCGACATCACCGGTCGCGAGCCAGCCGTCGACCAATACGCGATCGCTTTCGGCGGGGTTGTTCCAATAGCCGGTCATGATCTGCTCGCCGCACACCATGATCTCGCCGTCGGTCGCAATTCGCACTTCGGTGTTGAGCAAGGGCGGGCCGACGCTGTCCATTTTGATCCCCGCGCCGGGGCGGTTGCAACTGATCACGGGACCCGCTTCGGTCTGGCCATAGCCCTGAAGCAAGGGCAATCCCATCGCCTGGAAAAACAGGCCAACGTCGAGGTTGAGTGGCGCCCCGCCCGACACCATCGCCTTCATCCGCCCGCCGAATTTGGCGCGCACTTTCTTGCGCAGGGTGATCGACAGCAATCCGTCCATCGGCAAGTCCCACGGCACCGATTTGCCGGCATAACGCTTGCCCTCGATCGACAGCGCGCGGCCCATCAGATAGTTGGGCAGCCCGCCATCCTTTTCGATCGTCTTCATGATCTTGGCGCGCAGCATTTCGAACAATCGCGGCACCACAACCATGATCGTCGGGCGAACTTCCTCAATGTTTGCGGCGAGCTTCTCGAGACTTTCGGCGTAGAAGATCTGTGCCCCGAGCGCGACCGGGAAATGTTGCCCGCCGCTATGTTCATAAGCGTGGCTGGCGGGCAGGAAGGACAGGAATATCTCATCGTCCCAGCCGAAGTCGTTGGCGATGATGTCGATGCAGCCTTCGACATTGTGGAGCACCATCCCGTGATGCTGCATCACCCCGCGCGGCGCTCCGCCGGTGCCGCTGGTGTAGATCAGGCAGGCGAGGTCGCGGCGCCCCACGCCCGCCATGCGCTGTTCGAGCGCGCCAATGTCGCTCTCGCCCGCGATCAGGTCCGCCCAATGGTGAAACGTAGCGATGTCGGGCGACTGGCCGGTCATGATGTCGTCACTCGAGGTGATGTGGTTGCAAGTCGCTGCGGACAGCACCGCTGG
>JBKJNP010000077.1:0-5439 GCA_046593565.1 Sphingomicrobium sp.
GTCGCCGGTGAACAGGACGATGATGTCGCGGGTCGGCTGGAAGCCCGAGCGCTTGAGCTCCTGCAACGCCAGCACGATCCCGGTCAGCGCCGCCTTATTGTCGCTCGCCCCGCGCCCGAGATAGTAACCCCCCGCCTCGCGAAACTCGAACGGCGGGTTCTTCCAGTCGGATGCCTTGGCCTCGACCACGTCCATGTGCGCCATCAGCAGGATCGGCTTCTTGCCGCTGGGCCTGGCCGCGGGCCAGCGGGCGATCAAGGTCTGGGTGCCGTCATGATCCTTGACGATGACATTGCTGATCCCGGCCTTGGCGAACTCGGCCTTGAGCAAGGTGGTGAGCTTCTTGAACTCGGCAGTGCGGCCGCGAACGGTGGGGATTTCGACGATCTTCTCGAACAGCATGCGCTCGGCATTCTTGCGCGCCGCATCGGGGGTCTGCGCGGTGGCCGAGACCGAGGTTGCAAGCAGCATGGCGGCGGCGATGGTGCGCATATACTATCCCCCGGACGTGTTCGCCGGGAGATTAAACGCCGCGTATCTCAGGTCAATCACTCTGCGTCTCGACTGGCTCGCGCCGCGACGTCCACCACACGATGGCGATGATCGCGACCGCGAGCACGGCCGAGGCGATCGGGCGCGAGATATCGAGCCCGCCCTTGGCGATCGGCTTGTCTAGGAAATCGCCGACCGTTGCACCCAGTGGCCGGGTCAGGATGAATGCCGCCCAGAACAGGGCAATGCGGTTGATGCTGGTGGCAAAGTAGAGCGCTGCGACCAGCGCAATGAGCCCGCCGAACAGCGCCGCACCCCCAAGATAGCCAAGCCCCAAGGTCGCCGGGTCCGCCGCCCAGTCACCGAGCGCGGTGCCCAATGTCTGGCTGAAGGTGATCGTCAGCCAGTAAAAGGCTTCGGTGCGCGGCGCGACGATATGGTCGGACGAGATGTGCCCCTCGACCTTTTTCCAGGTGGCGAGCGATGCGAGCACCAGGCCCAACAGAAGAATCGATCCGCCGCTGTAGCCGATGCCAAGCGAGCGGGTGGCGAAGTCGGCCAGCGTCGTTCCGGCGGTGGTCGAGGCGATGATCGTCGCCCAGTAGAGCGCGGGATGGAATTTGCGCGCGCGAATCTGGAGCAGGACGAGCACCAGCAGGATCGCGCCAAATAGTGCGGTGCCGACGAGATAGCCGTTAAGACCCTGCGCACCGGCGTCGGGCGTGGTCTCGCCGAGCCAGCTCATGCTGACCGCATCGCCGGCGGTTTCGCCCAACGTGGTGGCGAAGATCTTGGCGATCCAGAAGCCGAGCGTGATGGCAGGAACCTTGCTTGCCGATATCGTCTCGTCGCGGGTCATGATCGACTCCCTATTGCGCCTCGCTCAGCCCATGGCCTTCGCCAAGGTAGTCGGCGCTCTGCATTTCTTCCAGTCGGCTGATAGTGCGCTGGAATTCGAAATTACCATCGCCGACCGGATAAAGTTCCGCCGGTTCGGCGTCGGCGGCGGCGAGTAGTTTGACGCGGTGCTCGTACAATTGGTCGATCAGGGTGACGAAGCGCGACGCCTCGTTGCGCATTTCGCGGGTCATCTTGGGGATGCCGACCAGGATCACGGTGTGGAAGCGCCGTGCGATGGCGATGTAATCGGCCGCACCGCGTGCCTCGCCGCACAGTCGCCTGAACGAGAACACCGCGACGCCTTTCAGGGACTTGGGGACTTGCATCGTCCGCTTGGCCCCGACATCGAGCTCCTCGGTCGGCACGTGCGCCCGATCCTCAACCGGATAATCGGTCAGGCGGAAGAAGGCGGTGCTGAGGTTGGCGGTGGCCTCCGGCCCGTTGGGCACCAGCCAGGTGTCGAGCCCGGCCAAGCGGTCGAGCCGGTAATCGGTCGGGCCATTCAACGGGAGCACCACCATGCGCGTCTCGATCAACTCGATGAACGGCAGGAACAATAAGCGATTGAGCCCGTCGCGGTAGAGGTCGGTTGGCGGACGGTTGGAGGTAGTGATGATCGCCACCCCTTCCTCGACCAGCGCGGTGAACAGCCGGCTCATGATCATCGCATCGGCCGGGTTGGTGACCATCATCTCGTCGAACGCGAGCAGTTTCACCTCGTCGGCAATCTCCTCCGCCACCGCGATCACCGGGTCGCCGTCCTCGGTCTTGCGGGCAGCGCGGAGGCGCTCGTGCACCTCGATCATGAACGCGTGGAAATGGGTCCGGCGTTTGGGGGCGATGTCGATCTGGTCAAACGCCAGGTCCATCAGCATCGACTTGCCGCGCCCCACCCCGCCCCACAGATAGATGCCCCCGGGTGGTTTTGCGGTGCCGAGCAGGCGCTTGATCAACCGGTCGCTACTGGCGAGCTCCCTTGCAAAACGGTCGATCGCCGTGACCGCCGCCTGCTGGTCGGGATCAGCCTTGAGCTCGCCCGCCGCGACCAGCGTGGCATAGGCGTCAGCGACGCGTGTCATCAGGCGTGGCGGCATCACCGGTTTCGGAACGCGACTTGATCCGCTTCAGCGTGCCGCTGAACGAATAACAGATGTCGCCATCCTGCTCGCAATGGCCGTCGATAAACACCAGCCCGCCCGGAGTCTGCTTGAGCAGCCGGACATGAGCATCAAGCGGGACGCCCGATTTGCCCCGCGCGATAAACCGCGTCGCAAGGTCGAGCGTGACATAATGACCGCGGCCCATGCCGGCGCAAAATCCGCCCGAGAACAACGCCATGTCGATGAAACTCATCACCGCTCCGCCGTGGATCGAGCCGCCGAAGTTCATGTGGCGCTCCTCGGGAAACATCCGCACTACCGCGCGGCCCGGCTCACCCGGCCGAAAAACGATCCGCCCGGTCTGCGCCGCGAAGCTCTCGGGTGGCAGGGCGCCCCAGGTGAACCAGCCGGGATGATCGGGATCGGGCCGGGCACCGGCAGGGAGGTTGGGTTCCATTGGCTGGCTGCTATTGATGCGGCCCGCCTAACGCAACCCGCGCGCTCAATTCGCCGTCCACGTCAGCGGCTCGCACACAGTTTCGGATGCGGGGATATCATTTTCCTCCCACGGCCGGATTCCGAACGCCGCCGCGCGCCTCGAGAGCATTGGCCAATTGCCATCGACCAACCGCGACGCCAGCCGCCCGCGCTCGATCAGCCCGCGGAGGCGCAGGAGGTCGCGCTGGTCGAGACTGGCCGCGCCCTCAAAGTCGAGCAATTCGCCCCACAGCTGCCGCTCCCTGTCGCCGATTATCTGGTACCCCGCGAAATCGTCGTAAAAGGCGGCGTAGGCGAGCCGGGTTTCCAGTCCCAGATGGGCGGTGACATCCGGCGTTCGCGAATGCCAGACGCTGGCCCTGAGCGATGTGGTCGTGGGCCGACCGATCCGGCTCGTTAGCCGCAGGCGCCCGCCGACCGACAGGCCCTTGTGCCAGCGATCGAGCTGATCGAGCCGCCGATTGATGCAGGCGGATTGCTTCAGACGGTCGATATAAGCGCCGAGATTGAAGCCGACCTCATTGTCGACCGCGGTGCGAAACTCCCGAACGTCGCCGCGCCAGCGCCACCCGTCCACCGCCTGCTGCGCACCCAGGGCAATGAGCACGCCGAGCACGACAATCGCGAGTTCGGTGAAGAAGCCGGACCAGCCGTTGATCGGCCGCAAGAAACGCAGACGCATGGATACCCCCGGGACGGGAGACTAGCCACGAGGACGGGGAATGCAATCATGTCCCCGTGCGAAGGGGTTATACCCGCTCGGCGACCATCTTCTTGACCTCGGCGATGGCTTTGGCCGGGTTCAGCCCCTTGGGGCAGACGCTGGCGCAGTTCATGATGGTGTGGCAGCGGTACAGGCGGAACGGGTCTTCGAGCTGGTCAAGCCGCTCGCCGGTCATTTCGTCGCGGCTGTCGGCCAGCCAGCGATAGGCCTGGAGCAATACCGCCGGCCCGAGGAACTTGTCGCCGTTCCACCAATAGCTCGGGCACGACGTGGTGCAGCAGAAGCACAGGATGCACTCGTACATTCCGTCCAGCTTGGCCCGGTCGGCGGGCGATTGCAGCCGCTCCTTGCCCGACGGCGCGGGGGTCGCGGTCTTGAGCCACGGCTCGATCGAGGCGAGCTGGGCATAGGCATGGGTCAAATCGGGGACGAGATCCTTGACCACGTCCATATGCGGCAACGGCGTGATCTTCACTTCGCCCTTGATGTCGGCGATGGCGGTGGTGCAGGCGAGGCCGTTACGGCCGTCCATGTTCATCGCGCAAGACCCACAAATCCCCTCGCGGCATGAGCGGCGGAAGGTCAGGGTCGGGTCGATCTCATTCTTGATCTTGATGAGGGCGTCGAGCACCATCGGCCCGCATTTGTCGAGATCAATGGCATAGGTGTCGTAACGAGGGTTGGCGCCGCTGTCGGGATCGTAGCGATAGACTTTGAACGCCTTGGTCCGTCCGCCGGCCTCGGCTGCATGCGCTTTGCCGTCGCCACTTATGCGGCTTGCCCGGTCGGGAAAGAAATCGGCCACGAACCACTCCTGATGACTTGCTAGAGAGGCCGCTACCATGCGGCGATGGGGCGTTCAACGGGCCGTGGCGCCAAGCAATGGAAAGGCCGTCGTCCGCTTGACCGTCTCCATCGCGATCATCGAGGTGATAGTCTTCAATGGCACCGCGGCGGTGATGGCTCGGTAGAAAGCGTCGTAAGCGGCGATGTTGGGGACCGCGATCTTGAGCAGATAATCGACCTCGCCCGCCATGCGATACACCTCCATCACCTCGGGCATGCCCGCGACCGCTTCCGCGAAAGTCCGGGTCCACGCCTCGCTATGATCGTCGGTTTCGACCGTCACGAAGATGGTGAGGTCGATCCCGACCTTGGCGGCGTCGAGCAGAGCGACACGGCGCGCGATCACCCCGCTTTCCTCCAGCTTCGCGATTCGCCGCCAGCAGGGGGTCGGAGACAGATTCACCTGGGCCGCCACTTCGGCCAGGGTCAGCGAGGCATCGTCCTGCAGCAGGCCAAGGATCCTGAGATCGGTCGCGTCCATCAATTTTCCACCGAAAGTTGGAAGAATTTTCCAAGCATTGCCATTTCCTCGCCAATTTGCCGCTATTTTACCGCGAGTAACCGAAACCTCTCGCCAGCGACGCGGAGGAGGCCTATCTCAAACTAGATGGATTTTCCAATCCAGCTCGCACGCAAGACTCCCTGACTTCTGGCGCGCATCCCACTGGAGCCCCTTTTCGGGGCTCCTTTTTTGTGGCGGGCGGAGACAGCCTAGAGCGCGGTGCGCTGGAGCCGTTTGCGCAAGGCCGTCATGCCGATAGACTCGATCGACTTCTCCGGTTGATCGGCGACCAGCACGGTCGCGACATGGCCGAGGATTTGCGCCGAAATGTCGAGATTTTGCAGCTTCTCGGCGTGGCGCATGACCACCAGCGGCTC
>JBKJNP010000130.1:0-7378 GCA_046593565.1 Sphingomicrobium sp.
GCGACCGAGGAAGTACCCTACGACAGCTCGGGCCGGATCGTGCTTCCGACGATGATGCGCAAGAAAGGCGGGATCGAAGATCTGGCGCTGTTCATCGGCGTCGGCGAGACCTTCCAGCTGTGGAACCCCAAGCTGTTCCTGGCCGATCCCAACATCCCCGAGGACATGAAAGACATTGCGCGCTTCCGCCTTGAAGAGCGGGGCGCGAGCTCATGAGTGCGGCCGCCGTTGCCCCGGCACCGCACCTGCCGGTGCTGCTCGACGAGGTCCTCGCGGGCCTCGCAGTCCAGCCCGGCGAAACCCACGTCGACGGCACCTTTGGCGCCGGCGGCTACACCCGCGGCCTGCTGCAAGCTGGGGCTGGACGCGTAATTGCGTTCGACCGCGATCCCGATGCGATTGCCGAAGGGCCGGGCCTCGTCCCGCAAGCTGCCGATGACGGCAAGCTGATCCTGATCCACGAGCGGTTCGGGCGGATGGACGCCGCGCTTGAGGAGCGCGACCTGGCACCGGTCGACGGCGTGACGCTGGATATCGGGGTCAGCTCGATGCAGCTCGACCGCGCCGACCGCGGCTTTGCGTTCAGCAAGGACGGCCCGCTCGACATGCGGATGAGCCAGGCCGGGGAAAGCGCCGCCGACTTCCTCAACCATGCCGAGGAAGCCGAGATTGCGCGGGTGATCAAGGAATATGGCGAGGAGCCGCGGGCGCGCCGGGTCGCCGCCGCGATCGTCGCCGCGCGCCCGCTGACCCGGACCGCCGAGCTGGCCACGGTCGTCCGCAAGGCGCTTGGATATTATCAGGGCATGAAGAGCGATCCCGCGACGCGGACATTCCAGGCGATCCGCATCCATTTGAACGCCGAGCTTGACGAGCTGGAGGCTGGACTGGTCGCCGCCGAGCGCGTGCTTCGCCCCGGCGGACGGCTGGCGGTGGTCACCTTCCACAGCCTGGAAGACCGCATCGTCAAGCGCTTCCTGAAAGGGCGCAGCGGCGCCACCCCGGCCGGATCGCGCCACCGCCCGATCGCGGTGAGCGGCCCGACCCCCAGTTTCGAGAAAGTCGCCAAGCCGGTGTCCGCGTCGGACGCCGAGCTTGCAAGCAACCCGCGCGCGCGCTCGGCACGGCTGCGAACCGCAGTCCGCACCGATGCGCCCGCGTGGGACCAGCCGGAAGGAAGCACGCGATGAGCGCGCACGGGTTCAAGTCTGTGTTCATGGTGGCGAGCGTCGCGGGCGCCGCGCTGGGTTGTTACCTGGTGTCGCTTAATGTCGCCTCGGAACGCGCCAAGCTGGAACAGGTCGAAAGCAAGATCGTGCTCGCCCAGCGCGACATTCGCGTGCTGCAGACCGAAATCGGGACGCGCGGTCGGTTGGCCCAGTTGGAGCGGTGGAACGTCGGTTTCATCCGTCTCTCGGCCCCGACCGCCGACCAGTTCCTCGAAGGCGGCTTCCAGCTGGCGACGATGGTCAAACCCGCGCCCAAGCCGGCGATCGAGGCGCCGATCGTGCTCGCCTCCGCGCCGGTCGACCAGGGCGTTGCACGTCAGTCCAGCACCCACGACGGCGACGAAGCCAAGCCGGTCGGGATTGTGCGCGTGGCCGCACCGTCTGCAAGCGATATGATGCATGTTGCAAGCTATCAGCGGCCGTCGGCCACGCCGAGCGCACTTGCCCCGACCAAGCCCAAGATTGCCGCATCAGGCCAGGCGATCGAGCGCAAACCGGCGTCGATCAAGGTGGTTGGGGCGAAAGGGACGAAAGTCGCGGCGGCGGACACGTTGGCACCCTTGCCCGCGATCAGGCCGGCTGCCAAAGCGAGCCCGCTCGACGGCGCCCTGGCGACCGCCTCGGCGCCCCGCAAAACCAAGGAATCCGGCACCCCACGATGAACGTCCAGTCGCCCGCTCTCGTAGGCCGGCCCGAGCGGCTCCAACTGGTCGGCCAGCGCCGCCAGATATTGGCGGTGATGCATCAAAGACTGATGTTCGGCATGCTGGTCTATATCGGCGTGGTCGGGCTGATCGCTGCGCGGATCCTGTACCTCGCGGCGTTCGGCGACCATGCCGGGCGCAAGCTCGGCGTCACCACCCTGATCCCCGAGCGCGGCGACATCGTCGACCGCGACGGCCATGCGATGGCGCGGACGATCGACGCGTGGACGATCGCGCTTCATCCCAAGAAGATGATTGGCAACAAGCTGGAGCTGGCGCGGACGCTGGCGCGGCTGATGCCCGAGCGCGATGAAGCAACTTATTATGCGATGATGACGTCGGACCGGCCGTTCTTCTACCTCCGCCGCCGCGCCGCACCGGACGTGGTGCAGGCGGTCAACGCGCTCGGAGAACCGGGCCTGGCGATCGACCGCGAGCCCGACCGGCTCTACCCGCAGACGACCTTGGCGGCGCATGTGCTTGGCTATACTGACATTGATGGTCACGGGACGTCGGGAATCGAGCGCGCCTTCGACGCCGAATTGTCCAATCCTGCAACGCGCGGCCAGCCAATTACCTTGTCGATCTCGAGCAAGGTACAACAAGCGCTCGAGAACGAAATTTCTGCGTCGATGACTGAATTTTCGGCGATCGGCGCGGCCGGCGTGGTGATGGATATCCACACCGGTGAAGTGATCGCGATGACCAGCCTTCCGAGCTTCAACCCCAATATCGCGGGCAAAAACAGCCCCGATCAACTGTTCAACCGTATCACCAATGGCGTGTACGAGCTGGGATCGACCTTCAAGCCATTCACGGTGGCAATGGCGATGGATTCCGGCGTCGTGAAGTCGTTTGGACAAATGTACCATTGTCCGCTCGCGCTGCACGTCGCCAATCGTACGATCAACGATACCCATCCGTTCGGACGCGGCTGTTCGGTCGCCGAAATCATGCAGGAAAGCTCCAACATCGGAACGGCGCAGATCGCCGACCAGTTAGGCGCCAAACGGCAGAAGGAATTCCTGCGCAAGATGGGGTTTCTCGACAAGGTCCAGATCGAGATGAAGGAACGTGGGCGGACCTTGACGCCAAAGGAATGGGGCCGGTTGGACACGATGACGGTTGGCTTTGGCCATTCGATCGCGGTCACCCCGCTTCACCTGGCAACCGGCTATGCGACGTTGTTCAACGGCGGCATCTATCGCCCGGCGACGATCCTCAAGGTCGATGCAATGCACAAGGTTGCGACTGGAAGCCGGGTGTTCACTGAGGAAACCAGCTACAAGATGCGCTCCCTGCTTCGAATGGTGGTCACCAAGGGGACCGGCCGAAAGGCGGATGCGCCCGGATATCGGGTCGGCGGAAAGACCGGCACGGCGCAGAAAATCATCAATCGCGGTTACAGCAATTCGGTCAACATCACGAGCTTCGCGGGTGTATTCCCGATGGACGAGCCGCGCTATGCAATGGTGATCATGCTCGATTCACCGCGCGCCACCGCCACCACCTTTGGCTTCACCACCGCCGGCTGGAATGCTGCGCCGGCTTTCTCGCGTACTGTCAGCCGGATCGCTCCGATGCTCGGCGTGCGGCCCGACAAGAAGCGTGATGCCAACATGGCCGAAGTATTGCCGTACATTCACGAAAAGAAGTGAGATCATGCGCCTGTCCGATCTCACCGGGATCGACAGCGAGGCCGCGGTGACCGGCTTCGCGATCGATCATCGCAACGTCACCAAAGGCAATGTGTTCGGCGCGTTCCGCGGCGAGAAGTTCGACGGCGAGAGCTTCATTCCCCAGGCGATTGCGCATGGTGCGGTAGCAGTGGTGGCGCGGCCCGAAGCAATGGTCGAGGGCGCGGTGCATATCGCCGATGCCGAGCCGCGGCGTCGCTTCGCGCAACTGGCGGGCGATTATTACGGGCCCTATCCGGAGGTGATCGTCGCGGTCACCGGGACCAATGGCAAGACCTCGACGGTTGAAATGGCGCGGCAGATGTGGCGCATGGGCGGCCAGCGATCGGCGAGCATCGGCACGCTTGGCGTGACCACGGCCGACGACCAGGTCAAGACTGGGCTGACCACGCCTGATATCGTCACTTTTTTGAGCAATATGGCGGGGCTAGAGCGGATGGGGATCAGCCATGTCGCCTACGAAGCGTCGAGCCATGGCCTCGACCAGTTTCGAAGCGAGGGGCTTCCGGTGCGCGCGGCGGCGTTCACCAATTTCTCCCGCGATCACCTCGATTACCATCCCGACATGGACAGCTATTTTGCGGCCAAGATGCGATTGTTCGACGAAGTGGTGGATGGCGACGGGACGGCGGTGGTGTGGACCGGGGATGCCAAGTCGGATGTGGTCATCGAGCATGTGCGTGCGCGCGGGCTCAAGCTGATCACGGTCGGGCCGGGGGCGGAGACGATCGCACTGGTCGAGCAGGTGCCGACCCCGCTCGGACAGCGGCTGCTGCTTCGCCATGAGGGGCGCGAGCTCACACTGACGCTGCCGCTGATCGGTGCCTATCAGGCCAATAATGTGCTGACTGCGGCGGGGCTGTTGCTCGCCACCGGGAGCGACCCCGCCGATGTGCTTAGCGCGATGGGTCGGGTGTCGCCGGTGCGTGGCCGGCTGGAGCGGGCGGTGATCAGCCGCGCCGGTGCCCCAGTCTATGTCGATTATGCGCATACGCCCGACGCGCTGGAGGCGGCGATTGCAGCGCTGAAACCGCATGTCGAAGGTAAGTTGATTACGGTTTTTGGCGCTGGCGGCGACCGCGATAAAGGCAAGCGCGAACCGATGGGCGAAGTGGCGGCGCGGATGAGCGATGTGGCGATCGTCACCGACGATAATCCGCGCACCGAGGACCCCGCAGAAATCCGCCGCGACGTATTGCAGGGCGCGGTCGGTGCGACCGAGATTGGTGACCGCCGCGCGGCGATTGCCGAGGCGATCCGGCTGGCGGGCACGGGCGACATCGTGCTGGTCGCGGGCAAGGGGCATGAGACGGGGCAAGTGATCGGCGACCGCGTGCTGCCGTTCGACGATGCGCTTGTGGCGCGCGAGTGCGCGGCGTGAGCGTGCTTTGGACGTCCGCCGAGATCGAGGCTGCGACAGGCGGCGTGGCGAGCGCGCCATTCGAAGTCAGCGGCGTGACCTTCGACAGTCGCGAGGCGGGGGCGGGGGATTTGTTCGTGGCGATGCCGGGGACGGCGAGCGACGGGCATGATTTCGTCGAGCAGGCGTTCGCGCAGGGGGCGGTGGCGGCATTGGTGTCGCGGATTGTGGCCAAAGTCGATTTGCGCCCGCATGTGCTGGTGCCCGATGTCGCCGAAGCGCTGACGGCAATGGCGATCGAGGCGCGGCGGCGAACGCAAGCCACGGTGATTGGGGTGACCGGATCGGTCGGCAAGACATCGACCAAGGAAGCGCTCGCTGCGGCGCTGGAGCGGAGCCGCAAAGGGCCGGTGCATCGCTCGGTCAAAAGCTACAACAACCATACCGGCGTTCCGCTGAGCCTGGCGCGGATGCCGCGCGAGACGCGCTTCGCGGTCCTCGAAATGGGGATGAACCATGCCGGCGAGATTGCCGCGTTGACGCGGCTGGTGCGGCCGCATGTCGCGCTGGTCACCGCGATCGCCTCGGCCCATATCGAGCAATTGGGGTCGATGGAGGCGATCGCCGACGCCAAGGGCGAGATTTTCGAGGGGCTGGAGGCCGAGGGGATCGCGGTCATTCCCGAAGATTCTCCCTATCGCGACCGGCTGGTCCGCAGCGCGCGCAACCGTGCCGAACGGACAATCACCTTCGGCCGCAATGCCGACGCCGATGTCGCGACGATGCAGGCGGCGCGGTCCGACGAGGGTGGCAGCCTGGTCACCGCGAAACTGGTCGACAGCGAACTGACTTTTACACTGTCACAGCGCGGCGATCATTGGATTTCGAACGCGATGGCGGTGCTGGCGGTGGTTGAGGCGGTAGGCGGGGACCTTGCCGCGGCTGGGCTGGCGCTGGCCGATCTTGGCGGGCTGAAAGGTCGCGGCGAGCGGCATGTCGTCGCGGTCGACGGCGGAACCGCATTGCTGATCGACGAGAGTTACAACGCCAATCCGGCGTCGATGGCGGCGACGCTGGCGAGCCTGGGTAGCGAACAACTGGACGGGCGGCGGATCGCGGTGCTGGGGCCGATGCGCGAGCTTGGGCCGGATTCAGCGGCGATGCATGCCGCGCTGGCCGGGCCGGTGCGGAGCGCGAAGGTCGAGCGGCTGGTGCTGGTCGGCGAGGAAATGCGCGGGTTGGCGGAGGCGCTTGGACCCGAGATTGAGTCGGTGGTCGCCGACAATGTCGAGCAAGCGGCGCGGCTGGTGGAGGCGATCCTCGCACCCGGCGACGTGGTGCTGGTCAAGGCGTCGAATTCGGTCGGGCTTGCGGCGTTGGTGCAACGAGTGGCAGGGGCGGACTGATGTTATATGTCATCGCCGAACAGCTCGGATTCCCCGGAATCCTCAACCTGATCCGCTACATCAGCTTCAGGGCCGGTGCGGCGAGCGCAACCGCGCTGATGATCGGGCTGTTTTTCGGGCCAATGTTCATCCGCTGGCTGCGCGCCAAACAGGGGAAGGGCCAGCCGATCCGCGCCGACGGGCCGCAAAGCCACCTCGCCAAGCGCGGCACGCCGACGATGGGCGGGCTGCTGATCCTGATCTCGGTCTCAGTCTCGGTATTGCTGTGGATGGACCTGACCAACCCTTACGTGTGGGCGTGCCTGATGGTCACCGGCGGCTTCGGGCTGATCGGTTTCCTCGACGATTATGACAAGGTCAAGAAATCGCATCATGCGGGTCTTCGCGGACGCACGCGATTGTTACTGGAATTCGCCATCGCCGGCTTCGCCACCTGGCTGATGGTGCGCAATGGCGGCACCCAGCTGTACCTGCCGTTCATCCAGGGGCCGGTGTTGGACATCGGCTGGTTCTACATCGCGTTCGGGGCGTTCGTGATCGTGTCGTTCGGCAATGCGGTCAATCTGACCGACGGGCTCGACGGGCTGGCGACGATGCCGGTGATCATCGCGGCGATCGCCTTCATGCTGATCTCCTACCTCGTCGGCAACGCCAAGTTCGCCGACTATCTCGGCATCCCGCATATTCCCGGGACAGGCGACTTGACCGTGCTGCTGCTGGCGATCGTCGGCGCGGGGCTGGCCTTCCTGTGGTTCAACGCACCCCCCGCGGCGGTGTTCATGGGCGATACCGGGAGCCTTGCGCTGGGCGGGGCGTTAGGCGCGGTCGCGGTGGCGACGCACCATGAATTCGTGCTGGTGATCGTCGGCGGATTGTTCGTGCTGGAGGCGGTCAGCGCCGTGGTGCAGGTGTTCTGGTTCAAGCGCTTCGGCAAAAGGGTGTTCAAGATGGCGCCGATCCACCATCATTTCGAGCATCTCGG
>JBKJNP010000133.1:0-4428 GCA_046593565.1 Sphingomicrobium sp.
GACTCCGGTATCGCGCGAGCGAATCTTCAGGAGGAGCTTGAGCAGGTCGCTGACCAGCGCGCTGTCCTTGGTCAGGCCGGGCCGTTTCAGATCGCGCTGCGGAAGCTCATCGGGGGAGATCGGCTTGGCATTGGCAAGTGCCTGCATCAGCCGGCCTCCGATATCGTTGCTGCGCCAGCCCGCCGACAGGCCGCGGACCTTGCCGAGGTCGTCCTGGGTCTTTGGCGGATGGGCGGCGAGTTCGCCCAATGTGTCGTCCTTGAGAATGCGCCCTCGCGGAAGGTTCTTGCCGCGGGCCTCGGTCTCGCGCCAGCCGGCGATGGCCTTCAACCGGCCGAGCAACTGCGGGTTACGGCCGGGGATCTTGAGCCGCTTCCAAGCATCTTCGGGCGGGTAGGCGAAGCTCGACGGGTCGGCGAGCCGCTCCATTTCTTCGTCGAGCCATCCGCCGCGGTCGGTCTTGCGCAATTTGTCGACCATCTTGGGGAAGATGGTCGCGAGGTGGGTGACGTCGGCGATGGCATAATCGATCTGGCGCTTGTCGAGCGGGCGCCGCGACCAGTCGGTGAAGCGCGCGCCTTTGTCGAGCACATGGCCGAGCATCGATTCGATCAGATTGGAGTAACCAACCTGCTCGCCATAGCCGAGGGCCATCGCCGCAATCTGGGTGTCGAACAACGGCACCGGGGTTTTGCCGGTGAGATTATGGACGATTTCCAGATCCTGCCCGCCGGCATGGAAGATTTTCAGCACCTCGCGATTGTCGACCAGAAGGTCAAGCAGCGGCTTCATGTCGAGCCCCTCGGCCTTGGGATCGATCGCTGCCGCTTCGTCGCTGCTGGCGATCTGGATCAGGCACAGATCGGGCCAATAGCTATTCTCGCGCATGAATTCGGTATCGACCGCGACGAACGGCATCTTGGCCAGTCGGTCGATGAGCGCGGTGAGGGTTTTGGTGTCGCTGATCAGCGGATGAATTTTCATATTGTCGGGCGCCATAGCCTTGCCTGCGGGTTGACAAAAGGGGAGCAGACGGGAAATCGCCCGCAAACCTCTCCCACGGGAAAATTTCATGCACGCCTACCGCACTCATAGCTGCGCCCAGCTTCGCGCCTCCGATGTCGGATCGACGGTTCGCCTGTCGGGCTGGATCCACCGCAAGCGCGACCATGGCGGGGTATTGTTCGTCGATCTCCGCGATCATTACGGACTGACCCAATTGGTCTGCCGCGCCGGGTCCGAGGCATTGAAGACACTCGATTCGCTGCGGGTCGAATCGGTGGTGACAATCGACGGCAAGGTGGTCGATCGCGAGGGCGGGGCGGTCAACAAGAAGCTCGACACCGGCGATATCGAAGTCGTGGTCGATAGCGTCGAGGTCCAGTCCTCGGCCGCCGAACTGCCGATGCCGGTCGCGGGCGAGGCCGAATATCCCGAGGAGACGCGGCTCAAATACCGCTACCTCGATCTTCGCCGCGAGCGGCTGCACGCCAACATCATGCTCCGGTCGCGGGTCATCTCCTCGGTCCGTAACCGCATGATCGAGCAGGGCTTTACCGAATTCCAGACCCCGATCCTGACTGCCTCGTCGCCCGAGGGCGCGCGCGATTATCTCGTCCCGAGCCGGGTTCATCCGGGCAAATTCTACGCGCTCCCGCAGGCGCCGCAGATGTTCAAGCAATTGCTGATGGTTGCCGGTTTCGACCGTTACTTCCAGATCGCACCCTGTTTCCGCGACGAAGACGCCCGCGCCGACCGCAGCCCCGGCGAATTCTACCAGCTCGATTTCGAGATGAGCTTCGTCACGCAGGATGATGTGTTCGCGGCGATCGAACCGGTGCTGGCCGGGTTGTTCAGCGAATTCGCCAATGGCCGCACCGTCACAGACGGCGCGTTTCCGCGTATCCCCTACAAGGATGCAATGCTCAACTATGGCAGCGACAAGCCGGATTTGCGTAATCCGCTGCTGATCCACGACGTCGGCGCGCATTTCGTCGGATCGGGCTTCGGCCTGTTCGCCGGGCTGGTCGACAAGGGGATGGTGGTCCGCGCCGTCCCTGCGCCGGGCACCGCCGAAAAGAGCCGCAAATTCTTCGACGAAATGAACGACTGGGCGCGCGGCGAGGGCTTTGCGGGCTTGGGCTATGCCACCCGCAAGAGCGGCGAATGGGGCGGACCGATTGCCAAGAACCACGGGCCAGAGGGCATGGACAAGATTGCCGCCGACATGGGTCTGGGGCCCGACGACGGCATATTCTTCGCCGCCGGCAATGACGCCGACGCGGCCAAGCTGGCGGGCGCCGCACGCACCCGCGTCGCGGAAAGCCTCGACCTGATCGAGAAGGATGCATTCCGCTTCTGCTGGATCGTTGATTTCCCGATGTTCGAATATAATGACGATCAGAAGAGGATCGATTTCAGCCACAACCCCTTCTCGATGCCGCAGGGCGGGATGGAGGCGCTGGAGGGCAAGGACCCGCTCGACATCCTCGCCTGGCAATATGACATCGTCTGCAACGGCGTGGAGCTGAGCTCGGGCGCGATCCGCAACCATCGCCCCGACATCATGTACAAGGCGTTCGAGATTGCCGGCTACACCAGTGAGGAAGTCGACACGAACTTCCCCGGCATGATCGGTGCCTTCAAGTTCGGCGCCCCGCCGCATGGCGGATCGGCGCCGGGGATCGACCGCATCGTCATGCTTCTGGCCGACGAGCCCAACATCCGCGAGGTGATCGTCTTCCCGATGAACCAGAAGGCCGAGGATCTGCTGATGAACGCCCCGGCCGAGGTGACCGCGAAGCAGCTCAAGGAGCTGTCTATCCGGATCGTCGCGGATGGAGCCCCAAAACCGGCCTGACCCTGGTTTCCACCTGCGCGCCCCAGGATGGGATTCACATCCGTAACGGGTCGATTGCGGAGCGATTCGCTTTTGGCTACGCACCTCGCGGTGCCGATCGATTTAACAGATTTTGAACGGGGGGATCCGTTCAAGGGCGATGTCGCGGGCGCACTGGCCGCGCTGCAGCACCGGCTTGCCCGCACGCAATTGTCCCAGATCGTCCACCAGCGCCGCGCGATCATCGTCGTCGAGGGCAGCGAAGGCGGCGGCAAGCGCGAGTTCGTCAAAATGCTCGGCGCCGCGCTCGACCCGACCCATTTTGCGGTTACCACCGTCTCGCCCGATCGGCGTCGCGCCCGCGATGGCCATTGGCTGGCGCGCTTCTGGGCGCGGCTTCCCGAAGCTGGGCATACGGCGATCTTCTATCACAGCTGGTACCGCCGCGTGCTCGAGGACAAATTGCTTGGGCTAGTCGGAGACAAGGAATGGAAGCGCGCGTTTGACGAAATCAACGAATTTGAATCGCAGCAGCGCGATTACGGCACGCTGATCGTCAAACTCTTCTTCCACATCACCGACGAGACGCAGGCCCGCCGCATTGCCGAGCGCGAGGCGGACGAATGGCGCCGCCACCTGGTTGGCCCCGAGGAATTCCGCACCCTCCAGGCACGCGCCGCCTATCGCGCTACCCTGATTCAGATGCTCGCGCAGACCGATACCCGCTGGGCGCCATGGTCGATGATCGACGCCAACGATCGCGATGCGGCGCAGGTCGGGGGCCTGACCGCGATCGCCGCGGGGCTTGAGAAAGCGCTGCCGCAATCGCCGCCCGAGGCGGCCGGGTCGGTGGTGCCGTTCATGGCCGCGTCGGACCGGGTTCAGCCCGCCGGGTAAGTGATCGCCAGCACTTCGTAGCTTTTCTCGCCCACCGGCAGCTCGACCATTCGCTCGTCACCGACCCGCGCCCCGCGCAGCGCGCGCGCTATCGGCGCGTTCCACCCGATCCGGCCATTGCTCGCATCGGTTTCGTCGTCGCCGACGATGGTCAGGATGCGTCGCTGGTCCTGGTCATCGGCCAATTCGACCGTGGCGCCAAAATAGACCAGGTCGCGGTCGCCCTGCGCCGCAGGATCGACCACCTTGGCGGCCTTCATCACCCGCGACAGCCAGCCAAGGCGCCGGTCAATCTCGCGCAGGCGCTTCTTGCCATAAATATAATCGCCATTCTCGCTGCGGTCGCCATTGCCAGCCGCCCAGCTGATCGTCTCAACCAATTTGGGCCGCTCGGTGCCGAATAGAGCCTCATATTCGGCGCGGATCGTGGCCAATCCCGCTGGCGTGATGAAACGAACCTGGGACTCGTCGGCAGTATTTGGCATCAGCCCGGCCGCGACTTGCCCAGATAATTCGACAGGCTGACGCGCGGTTGGTTGAGCGGAAGCGTCGGGTTGAGACGGTCATAGACGACGGTATTTTCCATCACCCGCTGCACATAGCCCTTGGTTTCGGCGAACGGAATCTGCTCGATCCAGCGCAGTGTATCGACCCCCGGACTGCGCGGATCGCCATAGGCGCGGACCCACTTG
>JBKJNP010000195.1:0-10690 GCA_046593565.1 Sphingomicrobium sp.
CCGCCGGGTGCAAGAATGTCGCGCCGGTGCTCAACCGCGTCGGCGACAAGTGGAGCATGCTGATCGTCATGATCCTGTCGACTGGCCCGCGCCGCTTTTCCGAATTGAAGCGCGAGATCGACGGGATATCGCAGCGCATGCTGACGCTTTCGTTGCGCGGTCTCGAGCGCGATGGCCTGCTCACCCGCACCGTCACCCCGACCATCCCGCCGCGGGTCGATTACGAGCTGACCGAGCTCGGCATTTCCCTGCGCCAACCGGTCAAAGCGCTCGGCGACTGGGCGATCGAGCATATCGGCTGCATCCGCGCGGCCCAGCAACGTTACGATCGGGCGAACGACTGACCGCGTCGGCCGCGATCGCTACCAGCGCACCAGTGGCGGAACCACCAATCGACCAAGGATCGCACCAAGCGCGAGCGGTGCCATATGCCACAATCCGACATGGTAGAAACTGTCGAACGGACAGTGGAATGCAAAGGCGAAAATGCCCAGCGCGCCTGACGATAGGCCAACCAGCAGGCCCGCGCGTTCGGGTGACGTCGGCGCGCCGCGACGAAGCCACCAGACCAAGGCCGAGGCGTTGAGCAGGCCAAGCACTAGCCCCATCGCCACGCATTTCACCTCATGGCTGGTGACCAGTTGGGAAGGCATTGGCTCGGTTTGCGAGACCAGCATGATCAGCGCGGCGGCGGGAAGCAAGGCGGCCGCGGCGACCACCGACTTCCAGCCCTGGGCCGACTGACCGACGCGCGGCAGACCCATTCGAATGGCGGCAAGGGCGGTGCCCATCGCGACGATCAGGATCAGTCCGTTGGCGAACAGGAAGAGCGGCTGGAACCGGCCCGCGGCGACATCGGCACGAAGACCGAGCAGCAAGCTGGTCGCCAGGATGACGGCCACCGCCGCGATCCCGGCCAGGGCAATGCCATTCCGGACCCGCATGGCGCGCACCGGCCGCAGGTCGTCGACCAGCGCGGCAATTTGGAAATTGGGGTTACTCGACATGGCTCATTCCGCTTCTTCGATCAGGATCGCCAGTTTCTTCAACCCGCGATGGATGTTGGTTTTGACCAGTGGTTCGCTCTGGCCGCACGCGTTCGAGGCTTCGGCGATCGACAGCCCGTAAATCTTGACCAGCTCGATCGCTCGCGCTTGGCCCGCGGGCAGATGGGCAAACAATCGCTCGAGGCTGAGCCGCGCGGCGAGCTGCTCATGGTCCCCGTAATCGGGCACATCCCGATCAAGTTCGACCATCTCGGTGCGGTAGTAGAGCCGCAAGTGATCCACCCAGCGATAGCGCGCGATCGCCGCCAGCCAAGGCAGGAACGGCCGCGCCGGATCGTAACTCGCCAGCTTGCGATGCAGCGCGAGCAAGGTTTCCTGCACCAGGTCGTCGAGGCTCGAGGGCGCCACACGACGGCAGAAATAGCGTCTCAGCCACGCCGCGCTGGCGGTGAGCAAGGCGGAATAGGCCTGGCGGTCGCCCGATTGGGCCAACGCCATCAGCCGTGACAGACCAGGCTCATCGGCTTTCATTGGCGCCGCCCTCGGGTCAGCCATCGATCCAACGAAAACAGCCCCCCTCCGCGCGCGACCAGCACCAGCGCCATGGCCACCCATAGCGAATGGACCGGCCACCAGGCATCGGGATAGACGAAAAACTGGATGACCAACGTCATTGCCAACAATGCCAATGCCGACAGTCTCGTTGTAAGGCCGATCACCAGCAGGATCGGGAACAGATGTTCGGCCGCCGTCGCCGCCACAGCGGCAAGCTCGGGCGGCAGAGGAACCCCGGCATACTCCTCGCTAAACAAGGTCGTGGTGGTGTCGCTGATCGTGATCCAGCTTCCCTCGGCAACCTTGGTCCGTCCCGATCGCCAAAAGATGCCGGCAAAGGCAATCCGCAGGAACAGCAAGGCGATGCCCTCGCTTACCTTGCCTTGGAGGGTGCTGGCGACGCGATCATAGGCGGCAAGGATGTTGCTCACGACGTCAGGCCTTGGCGCTCAACGAACCATTGCCCTTGGGGGTCTTGATCGTCAGGCAGGTGCCGGCCTTGACCAGTTTCCACGCATTTCCCTGATAGTCCCTGGTCGACGTCCCGGCGCAGCTGGTGCCCGGACCGGCGGCGCAATCATTTTTGCCCGCCTTTGCGACTCCAAAGCATTTTTCGGTCGCCGGCTTCTTGGCCTGAGCCGATGCGGCGGTGGCGAGACCGGCGGTGACCGAAGCGGCGAGCAGGCCGGCAAGCAGGTGGCGGTGCGATGGGATGGACATTCGATTTCTCCTTTTTTGCGATCACTCCTCATTCGCCGCTTTGGCTGGAATCGTTACATCGGCCCGGACAAGCCGCCTCGCCCGACAATTGTAACCATTGCCGATGGCCGAGCGAATGCCGGACGCCAATCTGGCGCAACGCATTTCGGAGAAATTCTCATGACCAACCTTCGCACCGGGGTCCGCCTCACGTCGGCCGCCGCTTTGTTCGCGCTTTCAACGATCGCCGCAGCCGCGAGCCCGCCGGCCGGCAGCCAGGGCGCCGCAGTTTCCGCCAAGGACACGGTCCATTGTTACGGGGTCAACAGCTGCAAGGGCAGCGCCGACTGCAAGACCACGGCGCATGAATGCAAAGGCAATAACGAGTGCAAGGGCCACGGCTTCAAGGCACTTTCGGCAAGCCAGTGCCTCAGCAAGGGCGGAACGATCGGCGACTTGCGCGGGTAAGGCCCGGCGGCTCGGCCTTTCCCCCTTTGGCCGGGCCGTCATTTGATGTGCATCATCGCGAAAGACGAACATGATCGACATTGCCCCCTTCGCCGGTTTCGGCCTCGGCCTGCGCCGGCCGCATTACGCCGAATTTCTGGAGCGCGACGTCCCGGTCGATTTCGTCGAGATCATCTCGGAAAATTTCATGATCGACGGCGGCCGACCATTGGCGACGCTCGACGCGATCCGCGAGCGCTATCCAGTGGCGATGCACGGCGTATCGATGTCGATCGGGTCGGCGGCCGGACTGAACCGGGATTACCTCAAACGGCTCAAGGCGCTGGCCGACCGGGTCCGGCCATTGTGGGTGTCGGATCACCTGTGCTGGACCGGAGTGGGCGGCCACAACAGCCACGACCTGCTGCCCCTTCCGTATAGCGAGGAAGCTCTCGACACGGTGTGCGCCAATATCGCCGTGGCGCAGGACGCGCTCGGACGGCCGATGCTGTTCGAAAATCCGTCCAGTTATGTCCAGTTCCCCGAGGTTGGCCTGACCGAATGGGAATTCCTGGCCGAAATGTGCCGCCGGACCGGTTGCTATCTTCTGCTCGACGTCAACAATGTCTTCGTCAGCAGTCGCAATCACGGCTTCGACTCTTCCGCCTATCTCGCCGCCATCCCGGCTGACCGCGTCCGCCAGATCCACCTCGCTGGACACAGTCAGGGTGAAACGATGCTGATCGATACCCACGATCACCCGGTCGCGCCCGGGGTCTGGTCGCTCTACGAAGCCACCGGCCACCGCTTCGGGCCGGTCGCGACGATGATCGAGCGCGATGACCACATTCCGCCGCTCGACGATTTGCTGCAGGAACTCGACATTGCGCGGCACCGGGCATCGGTCGGCCTGAGCCGCGCCGCATGACCCTCGCGGCCATCCAGGACCGGTTCCTTGCCACGGTAACCGAGGGCGAAGGGACCAACATCGTCGACTGGCCGGCCGACATGCGGGACGGTCTCGTCGTCTATCGAACCGCTTATCGCGCGCGGCTGCTGGATTGCCTGCGCGGCGCCTTCGACAAATGCCGCAAGTGGATCGGCGACGAGAGTTTCGATGCTGCTGCCGCCCATCATTTGATTCTCCATCCCCCCGCCAGCTGGACGCTCGACGACCTCGGCCGGGGCTTTAGCGATACCCTCGCCGCACTGTTCCCCAACGATCCGGAGGTTGAGGAGCTGGCCTGGCTGGAATGGGAATTGCAGCAGGTCTTCACCAGCCCTGATGTGCCGGCGCTGGCCACAGGCGATTTCGCCGATCGCGCGGCAGCATTTATCGAGGGCGACTGGCTCGACCTCCGTCTGACCTTCGTCCCAAGCCTCAGGACGCGCGTCGTCCGGACCAATTGCACGACCCTGTGGACCGCGATCGGTCAGGAGGCGGACATGCCTCGGCTAGACTTAGTAGGCAACGCACCGACCCTGCTCCTGTGGCGCAAGGATATGCGGTCGCAATTCCGGTTGATCGACGACGATGAGTCCGTCGGCCTGACGCTCATGCAAGGCGGCGCCACATTCGAGGATTTGTGCATCGCGCTGGTCCGATCGTGCGGCGACGAAGCCGGCATCGCGACCGCGGGCAATATGCTCGGCCGCTGGGTGAACGACGGTTTGATCGCTTCCGCCGGGCCGGCAGCACACACTTCGAGCGGCTGATCAGCTCCCTGCCCACTCCTTGGTCTTCTCGACGATGGTCAGGTCGCGCAGCAGCGCGTCGACGCTTTCCGTAAGCTCGGGCAGGAAGCTGATCTGGTGGCGCGCGCCGCGATAGCTTTCGACCATCAGCAACGCGTCGATCAGGATCGGCACGACCACGCTCTCGGGGTCGTCCAGTTCGGCCAGCCCCTGCAATTTCTTGAGCGCTTTATGCCGCGCCGCTTCGGGGTTGGACATCGCCGCAGCCCGTCCGATCATCCAGCTCATTCTATTCTCCGCCAAAGTCCCTGAGGATAAAGCAGCGCCGCGCGGAAGGAAGTTCGAGCGGGCGCGTGGAAGCGTCGGCTCGGCGTTACCGGTGGTGAATCCACTGTTTTGCGTCCACGCGAACAGCCGCTAGGGCTTGGCGATGCTCAAACCCGATCTCGCCGCCCTTGCCACCCTCGACGACAAGCTTCGCTTCCTTTCGAGTTGGACCATCCACCATGCCAATCACGTCCGCGAATCGACAGACGGGCTGAAGGTCGGCGGGCACCAGGCGAGTTGCGCGTCGATGACCGCGATCATGGCCGCGCTCTATTTCCATGCGCTCGGGCCCAACGACCGGGTCGCGGTCAAGCCGCATGCCGGGCCGGTGCTCCACGCAATCCATTATTTGCTCGGCAGCCAGAGCCTCGAGCAGCTCCAGAATTTCCGCGGCTTCGGCGGAATGCAGAGCTACCCCAGCCGCACCAAGGACCGGATCCCGGTCGATTTCTCGACTGGTTCGGTCGGCTTGGGTGTCGCGATCACCGCCTTCGCCAGCCTAGTGCAGGATTATCTAACCGCCCACGGCAAGATGGCCGAGGAGGATCGCGGGCGGTTCGTCGCGCTGATCGGCGATGCCGAGCTCGACGAGGGCAATATCTACGAATGTTTGATCGAAGCCTATAAGCACGACATCCGCAATTGCTGGTGGATCGTCGACTATAACCGCCAGAGCCTCGACGCGACCTCGGCCGACCGCATGTTCGAGCGGTTCGACGAAATCTTCGCGAGCTGCGGCTGGCGCACGGTCGAGCTTCGTTACGGCAAGCGACTCAGCGCCGCACTCGCCAAGCACTCGGCGGTCCGCGACTGGCTCGACAATCTCCCCAACGCCGACTCGTCCGTCCTGCTCTATCAGGGTGGCGCGGCGTGGCGGGCGCGGATCGACGCCGACCTCGGCAAGAAGGGCGCCGCCTTCCTCAACGGTCTCGATGACGACGCGCTGGGCGCGCTGATGAGCAACCTCGGCGGGCATTGCATGGAGACGCTCACGCAAGCGTTCGACGCGGCGATGGACGATGTCCCGACCCTGTACGTCGCCTGGACGGTCAAGGGCTTCGGTCTGCCATTCGCCGGCCACAAGGACAATCACTCGGGCCTGATGAACCCCACGCAAGCCCACGCAATGCGCGACGCATTCGGAATCGCCGAGGGCGACGAATGGCAGCCGCTGGCCGGGATCGGCGGCAATGCCCGCGCCGGGGTCGAGGCGCTGATCGACGCCACTCGCATCCGCCGCACCAAGCGCGCGCGCGATTTCGGTCGGATCGCGATCCCGTCGATTCCCGCCCCGACCGGCGACGAGCAGGCCACCCAGCCCGCCTTCGGGCGCATCCTGCTTGATCTTGCCAAAACTGGCGGCGACCTCGCGGACCGCATCGTCACCACCTCGCCCGACGTCACCGTCTCGACCAACCTCGGCGGCTGGGTCAACCAGCGCGGGCTGTTCAAACGGCGCGACATGACCGACGTTTTCGCTAAGGCAAAGATTCCATCAGCACAAAAATGGTCGGCGACAAATCAAGGCCAGCATATCGAGCTGGGGATCGCCGAATCCAATCTTTTCCTGATGTTGGCGGCGCTCGGCCTGTCGGGCGATGTGTTCGGCGAGCGCCTGATTCCGATCGGAACACTCTACGATCCGTTCATCGCCCGCGGCCTCGATAGCCTCAATTACGCCTGCTACCAGGACGCGCGTTTCCTGCTCGTCGCCACTCCCAGCGGGATCACGCTCGGGCCCGAAGGCGGCGCACACCAGTCGATCAACCCGCCTTTGATCGCGCTCGGCCAACCCGGCCTGCGCCATTACGAACCCGCCTTCGCCGATGAACTCGCGGCGATGATGGAGGAAGCGTTTCGCCTGATCGACGACCCGCAAGGCGAATCGACTTACCTCCGCCTCTCGACCCGATCGATCGCGCAACCCGAACGTGCCGATGACAGCTGGAAAGCCGGCGCGTTGGCCGGTGCTTACTGGCTGCGCGAGCCCGGACCTGAGGCCGAAGCAGCAATCGTCGCGATGGGTGCGCTGATGCCCGAAGCCATCGCCGCGCATGAAGAACTCAGCGCCGACATCCCCGGCCTCGGCCTGCTCGCCGTCACCTCGCCCAACCTGCTACACCGCGGCTGGATCGCCGCGCAGGCCAGCCGCTGGGCCGGAAGTCACCAGCCGAGCCACATCGAAACATTGCTCGCCGGCCTCGCCCCCGGCGCCGGCCTCGTCACCTTGTGCGACGCCGCCCCCGCCTCGCTATCGTGGATCGGCGGTGTCCTTGGCCACCGCGTAGCGCCCTTGGGCGTCGAGTGCTTCGGCCAGACCGGCAGCCTCGCCGACCTCTACGCCGCTTACCGCCTCGACGGCGCGGCGATCACCGAGGCGGTTGCCGAGCTACTTTTGCCAGCCTAGAGGCTCGGCATGGCCGGACGATATTTCGATCAGTGGCGCGTCGGGGACAAAGTCGCCCACGAAGTCACGCGCACCGTCACCGAGACCGACAATGTGCTGATCTCGACGCTGACCCACAATCCGCAGCCGCTGCACCTCGACCATGAAGTCGCCGCCGCGTCGGAGTTTGGGCGTCCGCTGGTCAATTCGATTTTCACCTTCGGGCTGATGGTCGGCGTGTCGGTGTCCGACACCACCCTGGGCACGCTCGTCGCCAACCTCGGCTACGACAAACTGGTGTTCCCCAATCCGGTGTTCGCCGGCGATACGCTTCGCTCGGAAACCGAATGCCTCGCGGTCCGCGAATCCAAATCGCGCGCCAACGCCGGGATCGTCACCTGGGCCCACCGCAGCTACAATCAACGCGATGAACTGGTGTGCGAATGCACCCGGTCGGCGCTGCTGCTCAAGACCCCGGCATGAGCCTCGCGCCACCAAGAAGCTGGCTGTTCGTCCCCGCCGACAGCGATAAAAAGGTGGTCAAGGCGATCGCATCGGACGCCGACGCGATCATCTTCGATCTCGAGGACAGCGTCGCCATCGACCGCAAGCAGGCCGCGCGCGACCTGCTCAAGGCGCTTGGTCCGCGCGACGGCGGCCCGCGCTGGTGGGTGCGGATCAACCCCTTGCGCACCGATCATCACAAGCCCGACCTCGAGGTGTTCGCCTCGGCCGATTTCGAGGGCGTGGTCCTGCCCAAGGCGGAAAGCGGCGCCGACATTGCCGAGCTGGCCCACCGCACCGGCAATCTTCCGGTCCACGCGATCGTCACCGAGACCGCGGCCAGCCTGTTCGGGCTATTGAGCTATCGCGACGTGAAGGCCCCGCTCGCCGCGATGTGCTGGGGCGCCGAGGACCTCTCCGCCGCGCTCGGCGCGTCGTCCAAATATGATGCCGACGGCAGCCTCGCCTTTACCTATCGAATGGCCCGCTCGCTCTGCCTAGCCGGCGCGGTCGCCGCCGGGGTCCAGCCGGTCGACGGCGTGTTCGCCGATTTCAAGGACGAGGCCGGCCTCACCGCCGAGGCCACCGCCGCGGCGCGCGAGGGGTTCACCGGCAAGCTTGCCATTCACCCAAACCAGGTCGGCCCGATCAACGCCGCTTTCACGCCCACCGCCGGCGACATCGCCCACGCCCAAAAAATACTCGCGGCATTCGAGGCCGATCCCGCCGCTGGTGTGTTGTCGGTGGATGGCCGGATGGTTGATCGCCCGCATTTGCTACAGGCGCAATTGATTCTCGCTCGCGCCCGCTAACCCAGGAGAGACATCATGCCGACCGCCGCCAAGGGATGGGGCACCGACGCCGCCGATCAGCCATTGAAGATGATGGAGTTCGAGCGCCGCGACCTACGGCCTGACGACGTCGCGATCCAGATCAGCCACGCCGGCATCTGCCATTCGGACTTGCATACATGCCGCAACGACTGGGGCGGCACCCGCTATCCCGTCATCCCCGGCCACGAAATCGTCGGCACGGTCACCGAAGTCGGCGGCGACGTCAGCGCGCATAAGGTCGGCGACACGGTCGCGGTCGGCTGCATGGTCGACAGCTGCATGAAGTGCGACCAGTGCCTCGAAGGCTGGGAAATCTTCTGCCGCGAGGGCGCGGTCCAGACCTACAACAGCAAAGACCGCCACGACGCCACGATCAGCAAGGGCGGCTACACCGACCATATCGTGGTCCGCGACCATTTCGTGTGCAAGGTGCCCGCTGGCATGGACGTCGCCCGCGTCGCGCCGCTCTTGTGCGCCGGGATCACGACTTACTCGCCGCTCCGCCAATACAACGTCGGCAAAGGCAGCAAGGTCGCGGTGATCGGCCTAGGCGGGCTCGGCCATATGGGGGTCAAGCTGGCCGCCGCGATGGGCGCGCATGTCACGATCATCACCACCACCCCCGAAAAGGGCAAAGACGCGCTTGCGCTCGGCGCGCACGACGCCACCGTCCCGCCCGACCCGGTTGCGATGACGGCCGCCGCGACCCGCTTCGACTTCATCCTCAACACCATTCCGGTCAGCCACGAGATCGACGGCTATCTCCAGCTGCTCGGCCGCTCGGGCCGGATGGTGATCGTCGGCGCGCTGACCCCGATGCCGGGCTTCGTCGGCATGAATTTGATCTTCTGGAACCGCGCCGTCGGCGGCTCGGCGATCGGTGGCATTCCCGAGACCCAGGAAATGCTCGATTTCTGCGCCGAGCATGACATCTATCCCGAATGCGAAATGATCTCGATGCCCGAGGTCAACACCGCCTATGAGCGCCTGCTCAAGAATGACGTCCGCTACCGCTTCGTGATCGACATGGCGCGCGGACTCTGATGCGCAATGGCGGCGTTGCGGTCGGATTGCTGGCGCTCGCCGCCTGCACCGCCGCCGCGCCGCCCGAAGCGATGCAGCCCGGACCGGCGTTCGATCCGGTGGCCTTCTTCACCGGCCCGACCCACGGCGAGGGCAAGCTCGACCAGGTGATGAAGGGCGTGCGCACCGTCACCGTCGACAGCGTCGGCAAGCCCGAGAAGAATGGCACGCTGACCCTGACCCAGCGCATCGCGATGCAGGGCGATCCGCCTCGTACTCGCGTGTGGAAATTCCGCCAGATCGCGCCGGGCCGCTATACCGGCAGCCTGACTGACGCCAGCGGTCCGGTCGAGACGGTGGCGATCGGCCGCGCCATCCGCATCCGCTACCCGATGAAGGGCGGCCTTCAGGTCGAGCAATGGCTCATCGCGCTGCCCGGGGGACGGGCGATCGACAATCGGATGACGGTCCACAAATGGGGCATGCGCGTGGCGACGCTGAGAGAGCGGATCGAGAAACGCTAAATCCTCCCCGGGACGGGGAGGGGGACCATTCAACGAAGATTGAATGGTGGAGGGGGCGGGCCACACGTGGAGAACCCCCTCCGTCGGCTTCGCCGCCACCTCCCCGTCCCGGGGAGGATTTTAGCGGTCTTGCCCTCCCCACCCCATCCGCTACGCTCCAAAAGAAAAATCTCGGGGAGCCACCATGTCAGCAGAGCAAAAACCCTGGTCGATGGCCCGGGTCGTCACCGCCTCATCTGCGGGGACCGCGTTCGAATGGTATGACTTCTTCATCTTCGGCAGCCTCACCCCGGTCATCGCCAAGGTATTCCTCGCGGGCCTGGAACCCACCGCCGCGCTGATCGCCGCGCTGGCCTTGTTCGCGGTCGGCTTTGCGTTTCGCCCGCTGGGCGCGATCATCTTCGGCGCGATGGGCGACCGCGTCGGCCGCAAGGCGACCTTCCTCACCACCGTCAGCCTGATGGGCGGCGCGACCTTCGCCATCGGTTTGCTTCCGACCTACGCCACGGCCGGCATCATCGCCCCGATCCTTTTGGTGTTCCTGCGCATCTGCCAAGGCACCGCGCTGGGCGGCGAATATGGCGGCGCGGCGATTTACGTCGCTGAACATGCCGACAACGACAAGCGCGGCGCCGCCACCGGCTGGATCCAGTCCTCGGCCTCGATCGGCTTGCTCGCCGCGTTGCTGGT
>JBKJNP010000059.1:0-10243 GCA_046593565.1 Sphingomicrobium sp.
GCGCGAGCATAGTGGCCGGGGTCGCTCTGGTCGCTTTCAGGGTATAAGGTTACCGCATTCTTCGCATTGACGTAGCCGCTCAGCTTGGCCTTGACCCGTTGGAAGCGCGCTTCGATCGCCGGGTCGGTCGGGCGGTTCCACGCCGGGTCCTTCTGGTAAACCTGGGTCAGCGCCTCGATCCGCTCACTCGACAGCGGATGGGTGCGATCATAACTATTCTTCGAATAAATCGCGAGGCGATATTCCTGGTTCTGCAGTTTCTTGAAGAATTCCAGGCTGCCCTTGCCACTGTATCCGGCCTTGGCGAGATAGGAGGCCCCGGCCAGGTCGGACGAACTTTCCTGCGCGCGGGTGAAGGCGAAGAAATTTCCCATCGCCGCGCGCTGGCCGGCCATGATGATGCCCATGCCGGCATCGGGCGCGCCGGCCGCGATCGCCGCCGCGCCGAGCAACAGCGACAAGATGGTGATACCGGTCGCCGCCTTGGCACCCTCGCCGATGCGGATGATGTGACCGCCCGCGACATGGCCCAGCTCATGCGCGATGACGCCCTGCATCTGGTTGGCGTTGTCGGCGACGGTCAGCAGGCCGCTGTGAATATAGACGATCTGCCCGCCGGCGACGAAGGCGTTGATTTCGGGATCGTTGATCAGCACGATCTTGACGTTGGCGGGGTCTAGCCCGGCGGCCTGGATCAGCGGCCGCGACATGTCGCGGAACAGCAATTCGGTCTCGCTGTCGCGAAGCACCGACTGGGCCGCGGCGGGCTGGATCATGGTGAAACAGAGCGCCAGGCCGAGCATCACCAGGCGCATCAACCGTGAGGGGAGGCGGGTCATGCCTCGCTCTCCCATTGGCAGTCTGAACCGCGGATGAAAACGAGCGGGCAGCGCGCCCGCCGCTTTCATCCGTCGGTCAGTTCGATCACCCAAAGGTGCGATTCCACCAGCCGCCACGGCGCGGCTCGTCATCATCACCATCGTTGCCCGATGGCTCGGCGGTCGCGGCCCTATCATTGTCGGCCAGCGCGGCGGCTTTGGGCTTGGCCCTCGACGTGGCTTTGGCCTTGGCCGGAGCCTTGGCCTTGGCCGGAGCCTTGGCTTCAGGCTCGACCGGGGCGACTTCGACTGGCGCTTCTGCAACCGGCGCTTCGTCGGCGAACAGCGGCGTATCGTCGACCTTCTTGGCGCGACCACGGCGCTTGGGCCCCTCGGCTTTGCTCGGGACAGGCTTTTCGGCAACGTCAACCTCCGGCGCCGGTTCGGTGGCGATTGCTGGCTTCGATCCGAGATCTTCGGCTGCCTTTTGCGCCTTTGGACGACGACGCGTCTTTGGTTTCGCTTCCTCGACCGGTTCGGCATCTTCGGCGATCACCGGCTCGATCATCGGTGCGTCGTCGGCCCTGACCGTCTCGGGCTCGCCGCCTTCGCTCCGGCGACCACGGCCACGACCGCCGCGACGCCCGCGACGGTTGCGTCCAGCGCCTTCAGCGTCATCACCTTCGGCTCGCGCCGGGGCCTGACGGGGCTCGTCGGCGGTTTCGTCCGAAGGCTCGTCCTCGTTCGACACCTGGCGCGGTTCGCTGCTTTCGCTTTGCTCGCCATCTTCGCGCTGCCGATTGCGGCCACGTCCGCCACGGCGGCGGCGGCGGCGGCGCGGGCCTTCGCCATCGCCATCGCCTTCTTCGCGGCGGCGAGCTTCGGACGGGGCGCGGGCCTCGCCTTCTTCCTCGTCCTCGTCGATTGCGGCGTCGATCTCGGCCTCAGCCTCATAATCCTCGTCATCGTCCTGGTCGACGATCGGCGGGGCGATGCGCTGCGGCGCCACCGGCCGTCCGCCGCTGCTCTCGACCGCCATCCGCGCGCCCTCGAAGGTCTCGTCGATCATGATTTCGAGCGTCACGCCGTAACGAAGTTCGATCTCGCCGAGCTCACGGCGTTTCTTGTTGAGGAGGTAGATCGCCGCCTCGCGACCGGCGCGCAATGTGATGCGGTCGCCGCGGCCGCGCGCCGCTTCTTCCTCGATGATGCGCAGCGCGCTCAGCCCCGAAGAGGAGGCAGTGCGCATCAGGCCGGTGCCCTCGCAATGCGCGCAGGGTTTGGTCGATGCCTCGAGCACGCCGGTGCGTAGGCGCTGGCGGCTCATTTCCATCAGGCCAAAGCTCGAAATGCGGCCGACCTGGATCCGGGCGCGGTCGTTCTTGAGCGCGTCCTTCATCGCTTTCTCGACTTTGCGGACATGGCCATTCTGTTCCATGTCGATGAAGTCGATCACCACCAGTCCGGCCATGTCGCGCAGGCGCAGCTGGCGGGCGATTTCATGCGCCGCCTCGATGTTGGTAGCGAAAGCGGTCTGCTCGATGCTGTGCTCGCGCGTCGCGCGGCCCGAGTTGATGTCGATCGACACCAGGGCCTCGGTCGGGTTGATCACCAGATATCCGCCGGACTTCAGCTGGACCACCGGCTGGTACATTGCCGACAGCGTGTCTTCGACGCCGTAGCGCTGGAAGATCGGGGTCGGGTCGACGTAGCTGGTGACGCGCTTGACGTGGCTCGGCATGAGCAATTTCATGAAGCCGCGGGCGGCCTTGAAGCCATCTTCGCCCTCGACGATCACCTCGTCGATTTCCTTGTGATAGAGATCGCGGATGGCGCGCTTGATCAGGTCGCTGTCGCGATAGATCAGCGCCGGGGCCGAGCTGCCGAGCGTCTTGTCGCGGATTTCGCCCCACAGGCGGGCGAGATAATCGAAATCGCGGCGGATCTCGACCTTGGTCCGCTCAAGCCCCGCGGTGCGCACGATCAGGCCCATCGTCTGCGGCAGGTTGAGGTCGGACATGATCGACTTCAGCCGCTTGCGGTCGGCGCCGTTCGAAATCTTGCGGCTGATCCCGCCGCCATGCGACGTGTTGGGCATCAGTACACAGTAGCGGCCGGCCAGGCTGAGATAGGTGGTCAGGGCCGCGCCCTTGTTGCCGCGTTCTTCCTTGACGACCTGGACCAATAGCACCTGGCGGCGCTGGATGACGTCCTGGATCTTGTAGCGGCGACGCAGATTCTGGCGCTTGCGACGAAGCTCGTCGGCGGCGCTTTCATCGACCGGGGAGGCGTCGGAGCCGGTGCCGGCCTCGATCGCTTCCGACTCCTCGTCGCCGTCGTCGCCGTGGTCGATTTCCTCGACGTGGTCGTCGTCGGTGCCGTCATCGTCGTGATGCGCATCGAGGATGCCGTCGTCATAGTCGCCGCGGAGGCGCTCTTCCTCGGCGGCATGCTCGGCCTCTTCGCGCAGCAAGGCATCGCGGTCGGACTTGGGGATCTGGTAATAATCGGGATGGATCTCGCTGAACGCGAGGAAGCCGTGACGATTGCCGCCGTAATCGATGAACGCCGCCTGCAGCGACGGTTCGACCCGCGTGACCTTGGCTAGGTAGATGTTACCCTTGAGTTGTTTATGTTCTTCGGATTCGAAATCGAATTCTTCGATCCGGTTACCCTTGGCGACTGCAACCCGGGTCTCTTCCGGGTGGCGCGCGTCGATAAGCATGCGCATGGACATTGAATATTCTCCGGGCGCGCTGAGACCGCTGCAAGCGGGAGCGCGCGATATTGGTGGCCACGGCCGATGTGGCGATGGCGTGATGTGCGTGAATTGCCTCTGCTGGATGACCCATCCCGACCATCGCCGGGAAAAGCGCGCCAACCGGCTCGATAGCGAGCAAGCGACTGGCGTCTTGTGGTGTCATGCAGCGTCAACCTCGAAAGCCGCGCCGACTTAATCGGCGCAGGTCTGCAGTACAACTGCAGGTATCGGGCGAGTAGCACTCGCGCCCCTTGCCCGCAATGCCTCGCCCGACGATAAGCGTCTTATGTGGCTAAGACGCATGAACTGGCGGCGCTGGTGGGCAATCTATATGATGCTCGCACTGCTGCTTGTCGCCCTCGCCACCTATTTTCTCATGCCCCGCGACGAGAAGGTCAATGACGATGCCCTGTTCGGCGAAGCGCGGCAGGGCGGGCTGACGGTGGCTCTGCGCGACGGCGCGCCCGATGTCGCGATCACCGAGGCGCGGGTCCCGGGCCGCCCGATCGTACTGATCGACCCCGGACACGGCGGCCGCGACCCCGGCGCGCCGGGCGTGTCGGGTACGGTCAAGGAGAAGGAACTGACGCTGCTGTTCGCCCGCGAACTGCGCGATGTGCTGGCGAAGAACGGTCGGGTTCGCGTGGCGCTGACGCGCGATGGCGACGCCACTTTAAGCCTCGAACAACGCGCCGCGATCGCCCGTCGGGTGGGGGCCGGCCTGCTGGTCTCGGTCCATATGGATAGTGCCCCCAACCCGCTGGCGCGCGGGGCGACGATATATTCCTTGTCCGACGTCGCTTCCGACGCCGAAGCGGCGCGCTTTGCCCAAGCCGAGAATCGCGCCGGCGAAGCGTTGACGAGTGAAACCGACGGCGGCCTTCGGTTCCTGCTGTCCGACCTCGCGCTTCGCGACCAGATGGCGGAATCGGCCGAACTCGCGACCCGGTTGATCAGTGGCAACGAAGGGCGGATGTTGCTCCGTCCCGAGCCGCACAAGTTCGCCGCCTTCCATATCCTGCGCCGGTCCGAAGTGCCCGGCGTGCTGTTCGAGGCGGGCTACATCAGCAATGTCGAGGATGAGGCGTTGCTCCGCACCCCCAAGGGCCGGGCGCCGATCGTCGCCGCGCTGGCGCGGGCGATCGAGGTCGATGCAGCGCTTCGATTGTCACGCTAGGGTTGCCTTCTAACCACGCTTTTCGTGGAGCCACTTAGCGGCTAGATGCTTGCCAACCATGCCGACATTTGCTGTCCCGCTTCCCGATCTCGTCCGCTTCAACCAGCGGGTCCATGATCGAATCGACCCTTGGTTTGCCCGCCGCGGGGTGCGCCGCGCGGCGTGGGTGGTGTTGGCCGGCTTCCTGTTCCTGTCGAGCGTGTGGATCTGGTTCGCGTCGGGCCTGCCAAGCTCCGAGAAATTGCTTGGCTACCAGCCGCCGCTGCCGACCAACGTGCGCGGCTATGATGGCAATCCGGTCCAGACCTTCGCCCGCGAGCGGCGGGTCGAACTGGCGTTCGACGAATATCCCAAGGTCGTGATCGATGCCTTTATCTCGGCCGAGGACAAGACCTTTTTCAGCCACGGCGGGCTTGATTATCCGGGCCTGGTCGGGGCGGTATTCGATTATTCGCGCAAATCGGTCACCGGCGGTCGCGCGCGGGGCGGATCGACCATCACCCAGCAGGTTGCCAAATATCTCCTCCAGGACGATCAATATGCGATCAGCCGCAAGATCCGCGAAGCGATCCTGGCGTTCCGGCTCGAATCGACGCTGGAAAAGGAGCAAATCCTCGAACTCTATCTCAATTCGATGTTTCTTGGCCGCAATGCCTATGGCGTGCAGGCCGCCAGCCGGGCCTATTTCGACAAGGACGTCAACGACCTGACGCTGTCCGAAGCGGCGTATCTTGCGGTGCTCCCCAAGGCCCCGTCCAATTACGATCCGATCCGCGCCACCGTCAAAGCGACCGATCGGCGTAATTACGTGCTTCGGGAAATGGCCGCCAACGGCTACATTACCGACGCCCAGCGCGCCGCGGCGTCAGCGATGTCGCTCGGCACCATCCGTTACGGAAGCAATGAGAAATTCCGCCAGATGGGCGGCTATTTCATGGAAGAAGTGCGCCGCGACCTGATCGGCAAGTTCGGCGAGAAGGCCGAGCAGGGGCCCAACAGCGTCTATGCCGGCGGTTTGTGGGTCCGCAGCTCGATGGTCCCGCTGATGCAGGATGCCGCTGCCGACGCGCTCCGCGAGGGGCTGGCCAAATTCGACGGCGGGCGCGGCTGGCAGGATACCAAACTCAGCATCGACCTCGACAAGGACTGGCGCGGGCAGTTGTCCGCCACCGCGCTCGGCACCGGCTTTCCCGATTGGCGCAAGGCAGTGGTGCTGAGCAAATCGGGCAGCCAGGCAGTGCTCGGATTTTCCGACGGGACCGAGGGGTCGTTATCCGCCTCCGCCGCGCAGCAATCGCGGCGCGGGGGCGGGGGGACCGCCTATAGCGCGCTCAAGCCAGGCATGGTGGTGATCGCCAAGTCGGCGGGCGGAAACAATTATGCGCTTCGCTCGATCCCCGAAATCGGCGGCGCCTTCCTCGCCGAGGAAGTTCGCACCGGACGGATCATGGCTATGCAAGGCGGATTCGACGTCATCGGCTCATCCTACAATCGCGCCACCCAGGCACTGCGCCAACCCGGATCGTCGTTCAAGCCGATCGTCTATGTCACCGCGCTCGAGAACGGCATGACCCCGGCGTCGATCATCGTCGATGCGCCGTTCTGCGTGTGGCAGGGCGCGGGTCTGGGCAACAAATGCTTCCGCAATTTCGACGCCGGCTATGCTGGCGCCAAGACGATGCGCTGGGGGGTCGAGCAATCGCGCAACCTGATGACGGTCCGCGCCGCGTCGCAGACCGGCATGCCCAAAGTCATCGCCAATGCTTCGAAGCTGGGGGTTGGCAATTATGACAATTATCTGTCGATCGCGCTCGGCGCGGGCGACACGACGGTGATGAAACTGACCAACGCTTATGCGGTGCTGGCCAATAACGGGCGCGAAGTGCGGCCGACGATCATCGACTTCGTCCAGGATCGCAACGGCAAGGTGATCTATCGCACCGACAATCGCTGCGCGGTGATGGACGGCTGCGACGCCCCAGACTGGAACGGGCAAGGCATGCCGCGCCCGCCGCTGCGCGCCAAGCAATTGCTCGAACCGCAGGCGGCCTACCAGATGGTGCATATACTGGAAGGCGTGGTCGAACGCGGCACCGCGACCGTGCTGCGCGACCTCAACCGGCCGTTGTTCGGCAAGACCGGCACCACCTCGGGCCCGACCAACGTCTGGTTCGTCGGTGGAACCCCGGATGTCGTCGCCGGGGTCTATCTCGGTTACGACCGGCCGCGCTCGATGGGCGGCTATGCGCAAGGGGGGCGGATCGCGGCGCCGGTATTCAAGCAATTCGCGCAAATCGCGCTCAAGGACGCACCCAAGACGCCGTTCGTCGCCCCCGCAGGCATCCGCATGGTGCGGATCGACCGGGTCAGCGGCAAGCGCGTGTTCGGCACCTTCCCGACCAGCGAAGACCCCAAATCGTCGGTCATCTGGGAAGCGTTCCAGCCCGAGACCGAGCCACGCCGTTCATTCCGCCGCGAGGATCGGCTTGCCTCAAGCAACAGCGACACGGCGACCGGTGCCGCCCGGCCAGCGGTGCGAAAGCCCCGCCCGGCACGCGCCCGTCCCGCCACGCCCGCCGCGCCCGCCGAGGATTTCTTGCAAAGGCAGGGCGGGATTTACTAGGGCCACGATACTGCCCTGTTGGAAAGCCAAAATCATGCGCGCCGAAGCGCAAGCCCACATCGACCAGATCAATGCCGCCACCCAGCTGCTCCGCCGGTTCCTCGATTGGGACAAGGCGCACCGGCGGCTGGCCGAGCTCAATGACAGGGTCGAGGATTCGACGCTTTGGGACAATCCCAAAGCGGCGCAGGAGGTAATGCGCGAGCGGCGGCGGCTGGAGGAAGCGATCGGCGCGACCGCCAAGATCGAAACCGAATTGACCGATACGGTCGAACTGATCGAAATGGCCGAGGCCGAGGGCGATACCGGGCTGGTCGACGACGGGGTCCAGGCGCTGGCCGAGCTTGCTGAACGGGCCGAGCGCGACAAGGTCGCGGCGTTACTGGCGGGGGAGGCCGACGCCAACAACAGCTATGTCGAGATCAACGCTGGCGCTGGCGGCACCGAATCGAACGACTGGGCCGGGATGCTGCAGCGGATGTATTCGCGCTGGGGCGAGCGCCACGGGATGACGGTCGAGCTGGTCGACCATCACGCCGGCGAGCAGGCCGGGATCAAGTCGGCGACGTTGCTGATCAAGGGCGAATATGCCTATGGCAATCTCAAGGTTGAGGGCGGGGTCCACCGTCTGGTCCGGATCAGCCCCTACGACAGCTCGGCGCGGCGCCACACCAGTTTCGCCAGCGTGTGGGTCTATCCCGAGGTCGACGACGATATCGACATCGAGATCAACGAGAGCGAACTGAGGATCGACACCTATCGCGCGTCGGGCGCGGGCGGACAGCATATCAACACCACCGACAGCGCGGTGCGGATTACGCATATCCCGACCAACATTGTCGTCCAGTGCCAGAACCAGCGCAGCCAGCACAAGAACAAGGCCGAGGCGATGAAGCAGCTCAAGGCGCGTCTGTACGAGGCCGAGCTCCAGAAGCGCGAGGCCGAGGCCGACGCCAGCGCGGCGACCAAGACCGATATCGGCTGGGGCCACCAGATCCGCAGTTACGTCCTGCAGCCATACCAACTGGTCAAGGATCTGCGCACCGGAATGACTTCGACCGCACCGCTCGACGTGCTCGACGGCGATCTCGATCGCTTCATGGCTGCGGCGCTGTCACAGCGGGTCAGCGGCGAAAAGGTCGAGGTCGAGGATGTCGATTAGGGCGATTGCCCTCATCGCTTTCGCGCTCGCCGCCTGCGAGCGTGCCGAGCCGCAATCGACTTTCCCCAAATCGCAACGCGACAGCGCGCCGATCGTCAGCGACAGTTTTTCGACCGAGGATGCGCGCGACCGGCTGGGTGAGGCCGAGGCGGTGATCGCCTTCGCCGGGGTGACTCCCGGCATGTCGGTCGCCGACATCGGCGCTGGCGAGGGCTATTACACCCTCCGGCTGGCGCGGGTTGTGGGGGCCAAGGGACGCGTGCTGGCGCAAGACATCGTCCCCGAAACCCGCGACCGCCTGGGCCTCCGGGTCCAGCGCGAGGGACTGGACAATGTCGCGGTGCGGCTCGGCCTGCCCGACGATCCCAAGCTGCCCTCGGCGAGCTTCGACCGGATCTTCCTGGTCCACATGTATCATGAGGTGGAGCAGCCCTACCCGTTCCTGTGGCACTTGCGCGACGGGTTGAAACCGGGCGGGCTGGTGGTGGTGGTGGATGCCAATCGGCCGGTGAAGCGCCACGGCATGCCGCCGGCGTTGCTGCAATGCGAATTTGCCAGTCTGGGCCTGACCAAGGTGCGTGAGGCGGCGCTGGACGGGGCCGACAGCTATATGACGCTTTATGCGGCGACGAAGTCGCGACCCGAACCGCAGAGGATCGCGCCCTGCGCTGTGCAGGGCTGACGGACGGCTAGAGCAGGCCCATCGCCCGCATCGACGAGCATTGCTGGCCGGCGATGACGAGGTGGTCGACGACGGTGAGGTCGATCGCTTCGCCGGCGAGCGCAAGGCGGCGGGTGATCTGGCGGTCGGCGGCGCTGGGGGTGGAATCGCCGCTCGGGTGATTATGAGCGAGGATCACGCCCGCGCTGCCGTGACTGGCGGCATCGGCGATTACCTGACGCAGGGGCAAGTCGGCCCCACCGTGGTCGCCATCGTGGCGGGAGAGATGGATGCAGCGAGCGCGTTCGTCGATATGCGCAACCCACAGATGTTCGCGCTTGGGGTCGGTTTCGGCGAGGCAGTCGGCGAAGAAGCGGCGGGCCGCGTCGAAGCCGTTGAGCAGCAGCGGGGATTCGGCACGCTGATGGAACATGGTCCCTGCATAGGGCAGGGCTCGACGCCGGGCGATGCGAACCGCATCCGTTACGATCCCATTTTTTGTCCATTATGGACCTCCATTGCACCCTTGCCGCATTCGCCTCGGCAGCTAGGGTGGGGCGATGCGCAATTATCTCGACCTAATGCAGCAGATTCTCGACCAGGGGGTCGAGCAAATGGACCGCACCGGCACCGGCACCCGATCCTTGTTCGGGGCGCAGATGCGGTTCGACCTGGCCGACGGATTTCCGCTGCTGACGACCAAGAAACTGCACCTGCGGTCGATCATCGTCGAACTATTGTGGTTCCTGCGCGGCGACACCAACATCGCCTGGCTGAAGGAGCGCAAGGTCGGAATCTGGGACGAGTGGGCCGACGAACATGGCGATCTCGGCCCGGTCTACGGCAAGCAGTGGCGCGACTGGGAAGCGCCCGATGGCCGCCACATCGACCAGATCAGAAACCTCATCGAGCTGATCAAGACCGACCCCGGGTCGCGCCGCCAGATCGTCAGCGCGTGGAACCCCGGCGAGCTGCAGGCGATGGCGCTTGCCCCGTGCCACTGCCTGTTCCAGACCCAAGTCGCTGGCGGCCGCCTTAACC
>JBKJNP010000064.1:0-4965 GCA_046593565.1 Sphingomicrobium sp.
GCTTCCACGGCTCCACGCCAGGGATCGCCTCGCGCACGACTTCGATCGTCACGGCAGCCCCTTGGGTGATGCCGGCCGGTGCGCGCGGCAGCAGATACTCGCGTCCCGTTGCATCGCGCGCAACCGCGTTGCGGCCCGCTGCGCCGACATCGACTAGCCGCGCCTCAAGCACCGTCTCGGCGGGGACAATGCCGTCGAGCATGATCCGCGCTTCGACGATTTCGCCATTCTCGATCAGCACCGCGCGGGTCTCGCCGATGCCCGCCTCGATCGACCACTCAGCCAAGCGCGTAGCCCGCGGCTTTGAGCAGCACGCGCGTTTCGGCCAATGGCAGCCCGACGACGTTCGAATAGCTCCCGGCGATGTGGCGGACGAACACTTCGCCATAGCGCTGGAGGGCGTAGCCCCCGGCCTTGCCGCGCCATTCGCCATGCCCGGCGTAGTACTCGACGTCTTCGGCGGATAGGCGCTTGATCGCGATCATCGTCTCGACCAGCCGGGTGCGCTGCTTCTGCCCCGGGATCGACAGCGCGACCCCGGTCATCCCCCGGTGGCGGCGCCCCGACAGCAAGGCCATGCAGCGCCGGAGAGTCGCCTCGTCTTCGACCTTGGGCAGGATCCTCCGGCCGACCGCGACGACCGTGTCGGCGCCGAGCACCAGGTCATCGGGAAACCGCGCCGCGACCGCCGCCGCTTTTTCCCCGGCCAGACGCAGGGCGTGGACCCGCGGCAATTCGCCACGCGCCACGCTCTCATCGATATCGGCGGGTTCGACCGCGTCGGGGACGATTCCGATGCGTTGCAGCAGGTCAAGGCGGCGCGGGCTTGCCGAGGCGAGGATCAGCCGCATGACAGCCTAAGCGTTGGGCGTCGGGCCCCCGCGACCGGGCATGAAGCGATAGGTGATGCGCCCCTTGGTGAGGTCGTAGGGGGTCAGCTCGACGAGCACTTCGTCGCCGGTCAGGACGCGGATGCGGTTCTTGCGCATCTTGCCCGCGGTGTGACCGAGCACTTCATGGCCATTCTCCAGCGTGACGCGGAACATCGCGTTGGGCAGCAGCTCGGCAATCTTGCCGCGCATCTCGAGAAGTTCTTCCTTGGCCATTCAAATCCTTCGGTGCTCGGGTAAAAAGTCGCGTCCCTGTAGCGGCCAAGTGCGCCAAAGGAAAGACGGGGCGTCAAACGGTGAGGATCGTCGATCCGGTCGTCCGCCGCGCTTCGAGCGCCCGATGCGCATCCGCCGCATCGGCCAAGGCAAAGCGCTGGTGGATTTCGATCGCCACCTTGCCCGACGCGACGACCTCGAACAGCTCCGCCGCCGAGGCCTGCAATTCGCCCGGGTCGGCGATGTAGGTGAACAGGGTCGGGCGAGTCAGGAACAGCGATCCCTTTTGCGCAAGGATGGCCGGCGAGAATGGCTCGATCGCTCCCGAGGACTGGCCGAAGCTGACCATCAGCCCGCGCGGAGCAAGACAGTCGAACGAGCGCAGGAAGGTATCCTTGCCGACCGAATCGTAAACCACGGGCAGTCCCACGCCGTCGGTGATGCGCAGGGTTTCGGCGACGAAATCGGTGCAGGTGTAGTTGATCGGGTGGTGGCAGCCGTGCGCGCGGGCAAGCTCGGCCTTGGCGTCGCTCGACACGGTCCCGATCACGCGAGCGCCAATCGCGGCCGCCCACTGGCACAGGATCAGGCCGACGCCGCCCGCCGCGGCGTGGACCAGGATCGTGTCGTCGGGCTTCACTGCATAAACCGAGCGCAGCAGCATCCGCGCGGTCATGCCCTGCAGCATCATCGCTGCCGCTTGATCGAACGTGATCGTGTCGGGAAGCTGCACCAGTCGGTCGGCGTCGATCAGCCGAGCCTCGGCATAGCCGCCCATCGGGCCGGCATAAGCGACGCGGGCGCCAATCGCCAGGCCACTGACCCCGTCACCGACCGCCTCGACGACCCCTGCGCCTTCGACCCCCGGGATGAACGGCAAGGCGAGCGGATAGGCGCCCGTGCGATGATAGACATCGATGAAATTCAGCCCGGCAGCATGCTGCTTGATACGCACTTCGCCGGGACCGGGCGCGGCGACCGCAACGGATCCCCACTCAAGCGCTTCGGGGCCGCCGGGTAGGTGGACGGAAATGGCGTTGGGCATGCGACCTCCTCAAACCCTGACTCAACCGCGTTTGCAGCCAAAAGGAAAGCCCGCCCCGGCGTGCCGGGCGGTGCTTTAGGGCGGCGGTGAGTGGTTCAGACCAGTTCGCGCCGTGCCCTGGATGGTGCGCTGTGCCGGTCAGGCCGGATTGTGCTTGTCGAGGAACGCCTTCATCGCCTTGAGAAATTGAAGTCGGTCCTGGCCGCGGCTGAAATGATGGTCGCCCTCGGACTGCTCGAGATATTCGTGCGGCTTGCCAGCCTTTTTCAGTTCGCTGACCATCAGCCGCGATTGCTTGACCGGTACGCGCTTGTCCTCGACGCCATGGGCGATCAGAATCGGCGCGGAGAAGCTGCTGGCACCAAAGCGCGGGGAAACCTCCTTGAAGTCCGGCGCCTGTTTGCGAAGCCATTTCTTGCGGACGTCGCCAAACAGGAACTGGCCGTCATAGCGGGTCATTGCGCCCAGGTCGGACACGCCGGCGTAGGATATCGCGCAGCGGTAAAGGCTGCCATCGCGCTGCGCCGCGCGCATTGCCGCATAGCCGCCGTAGGACGCGCCGACCATGCACGCGCGCTTCGGATCGGCGATCCCCTGTTTAGCGGCCCAGGCGAGCGCATCGTTGAGATCGTCCTGCATCTTGAGGCCCCACTGACCCTCGCCCAATTTCGAAAAATCGCGCCCATAGCCCGACGATCCTCGGTAGTTGGGCTGGATGACCGCATAGCCCTGTTCGGCGAGATATTGCGCCCACCAGTCGAAGCTCTCGTCGTCGCGGGCGAACGGGCCGCCGTGGGGCATCACGATGAACGGAAGGTTCTTCGCTTCACGCCCGCGTGGCAGGGTCAGCACGGCTTCGATTGGCGTGCCGTCGCGCGCGCTGAAGTTGACCGTGCTGACCGGCGACAGCTTGCGGTCTTTCAGAACGTCGTTGTTCCACGAAACGAGCCGCGCCTTGCCTTGCGCCGGAGACCACACGAACAGGCCGCTCGCCTGTGAGGCACTGCCGACCCGCACCAGAATAGTTTTGAGGTCATCGCTCCAATCGATGATCCGGGCATTGCCTGTGTTGTCCAACGCGTCGAGCTCGCGTTGCAACTTCTTCATCGCCGGATCGAGCCATATTATGCGGTATTTCCGCTCGGTCAGCCCGACGCCGACCAAATCATTGCCCGCCGCATTAAGATAAAGCTGGCCGGTATCATAAGACGGCACAGCGAAGATCTTTCGCCCCAGCGTGAACGACGGCAAGGCCATTTCATAGACTTCGTAACGGCCGTCGACATCGTCGACCGCGATCGCCGAACCATCCGAACGAAAAATTGCCGGATGGGTGGTGGAGTTTTCATCCCTCCTGCTGCTCGCGATGGTCGTGAACGAGCCGCCATCGGCGCCGCGATAGAGATAGAAGAAACGCTTGTCGGTGAAGCGATAGCCGGATCCAAGGCGGACATTGCCAATGGGATCGGCGAACCATTCAAAGACGTCGATTTTTGGCCCGGTGACCTGCTTCGACTTGCCGGTCGAGACATCGAATTCATGGACGCTTGGAAGCCATTGTTGCTCGGTGTCGAACCCGGTCTGTTTCGACAGCAATATCCGCGGCGAGCCATCGCGCGCCGCCCAGATCACATTGTCCGCCAGCTGGCCGCTGCGGAACCAGTCGAGTTTGGTGACCTTTTTGAGGTCCGAACTCGCGCCCAGCGTCCGCGTGACATACATTTCCTCGCCACGGATCATTTGCTGTGCGCCAAGACCGATCGTCAGCCAGTCGTTGCCAACCCAGCGCCACCAGTTGACATCGACCTCTCCCATATAGAGCCCCGCCGGTTTGCCACCACCGGCCAACGACATGACAATCAGGGTCATTCGCCCGTTGATCGCGAACTTGGCGGCGATCTTGGTCCCGTCAGGGGAAAGTTGAGCTCCCTCAACCTCCGGAAGCATCGCGAACGTTTCGACCGAAACGGCATCGGGCAATGGCGCGGCCGCGACCGATGTGTTTGCCGAAACCGCAGCGATCGCCGCGCAAACGAGACACCACAGTCGACGCATTACAAAACCCCCAATCCCTCAAGCGCGACCTTATCGCGCTGTTCGCTAAAGAAAAGCCCCGCCGAGCATGGCTCGACGGGGCTTCTGATTAGCAATGATAAGCGATTACGCCGCGCCGTGCGCCAGCGCCGCCAGCAGCAACAGCGCGACGATGTTGGTGATCTTGATCATCGGATTGACCGCCGGACCGGCGGTGTCCTTGTAGGGATCGCCAACGGTGTCGCCGGTCACCGCAGCCTTATGGGCCTCGCTACCCTTGCCGCCGTGATTGCCGTCTTCGATATATTTCTTGGCATTGTCCCACGCGCCGCCGCCCGAGGTCATCGAGATGGCAACGAACAGGCCCGAGACGATCACGCCGAGGAGCAGCGCGCCCAAAGCGGCGAAGCCCTGGGCCTGGCCGGCGACTGCGGCGATCACGAAATAGACCGCGATCGGCACCAGCACCGGCAGCAGCGAGGGGATGATCATCTCCTTGATCGCGGCCTTGGTGACGAGGTCGACGGTGCGGGCATAATCGGGCTTTGACGTGCCATCCATGATCCCGCTGTTGGTGCGGAACTGCTCGCGCACGTCCTTGACGACGTCGCCTGCGGCGCGGCCGACCGCAGTCATGCCCATCGCGCCGAACAGATAAGGCAGCAATGCGCCGAGCAGCAGCCCGACGATGACATACGGATTTTCGAGGCTGAAGTTGACGTCGAGTTCGGGGAAGTAGAGCTTCAAATCGGTAGTGTAGGCGGCGAACAGCACCAAAGC
>JBKJNP010000065.1:0-8848 GCA_046593565.1 Sphingomicrobium sp.
AACGAGCTGACCGCGGTCAACCAATATTGGCTGCATTACCGCCTGCTCGACAATAAGGGCGTTCACAAGCTCGCCAAGTTCGAGCGCCACGAATCGATCGACGAGATGAAGCATGCCGACGAATTGTCGGAGCGCATCCTGTTCCTCGACGGCTTGCCCAATTTCCAGTCGCTCGGCCGGCTGCGCATCGGCGAGAATGTCGAAGAGATCCTCCGTGCCGATCTCGAGCTCGAGCTGGAGGCGGTCGAGCAATTGAAGGGCGCCATCGCCCATTGCGAAAGCGTCCGCGATTTCACCAGTCGCGACCTGTTCGCCAAGATCCTGTCAAACGAGGAGGATCACGTCGATCATCTCGAGCAGCAGTTCGAGATGATCGCCGCGATGGGCCTGCAAAATTACGTCCAGCTTCAATCAGAAGCCGCCGACGACTGAACCAATGGCCGGGGGGCAATATGACCGACAATACCAACCGCATCCTGACGCTCGACATCGTCCGCGGGGTCGCGGTGATGGGCATTTTGGTGATGAATATCGCCGCCTTCGCAATGCCGTTTCCGGCTTACGCCAACCCCGCGGCCTATGGCGGCGACAGCGGCTCCAACCTCGCCAGTTGGGTGTTCGATTTCATCCTGTTCGACGGCAAGATGCGGGGGCTATTCTCGATCCTGTTCGGCGCCTCGACCCTGCTGGTGATTGAGCGCGCCACCGAAGCCGGTCGGGCGGGCGGCCGCGCCCATTATGCGCGGATGGTCGTCCTGCTCGGCTTCGGCCTGGTCCATTTCTACTTCATCTGGTTCGGCGACATCCTCGCGCTCTACGCCATCTCGGGGATGTTCCTCTATTTCTTCCGCAACAAGAGCCCCAAATCCCTGGTTCGCTGGGCGGTCGTTTTCCTGTCGCTTTCGTTCCTTTATTTCGCGGCAATCGGAATGACCGGGATGCTCGCCGGTTCGTCCAAAGTTTCGCCGCGCACCGCGACAGAATTCATGGAGGCCCGCCGCACGATCGAAGGCGAGGTCGGCGCGACCAGCCCCAAGATCGCCAGCGACCTTAAACTTTACCGCTCGGACTATCCCACCATCGTCGAATCGCGCCTCATCGGCCGCACCTTCGAACCGTTCGTGTCCTTCTTCGGCTTCGGCTTCGAGACACTCGGCCTGATGTTCATCGGCATGGCGTTGTTCAAGTCGGGCATGCTGACCGGCCAGTGGGAAGTTGCCCGCTATCGCAAGTGGGCGATCCGCGCGGCACTGATCGGCCTGCCCCCGCTCATTTTCCTCGCCTGGTGGCAGGCATCTGCCAATTTCGACGCGGTGCGCGTGTTCCTCGGCTTCCTCGCGCTGTCGATGCCGTTCGACGTGCTGATGGCGGTCGGCTGGGCGGCGGCGATCATCTGGTGGGTCAAGGTCGGGCCGATGCCGGCGCTAAAGCTGCGCGTCGCCGCGGCGGGGCGCATGGCCTTCACCAACTACCTCGCCACCTCGATACTCATGACCACCATCTTCTACGGCTATGGCCTCGGCCTGTTCGGCGAGGTCGGCCGCGCCAGCCTGTGGCTGTTCGTGCTCGGTATGTGGGGGCTGATCCTGGCTTGGTCCAAGCCCTGGCTCGACCGGTTCACCTACGGCCCGCTCGAATGGCTCTGGCGTTCGCTATCGCGGCTGCAGCTGCAGCCGCTGCGGAAAGGCTAGATCCGCCCGAATTCCTGGTTCGATGGCGCGCGACGGCCGAAGCCGACCGGGGCGGCGCGAGTCATCAGCGGGTTGGTTGCCTTGTCGAACATATCGACCGTCAGGTTGAACATCCGGCGCAGCTCGACCACGTCGGGGATCAATTCGTCGGGGAAGCGGTGAGTCTCGATGCACGACCGCGCGACATTCTCGATCTTCTCGGCGACGTCGGCCAGCGGCTCGGCGCCGAACTGGCGCGACTCGCCCTTCAGCGTATGCGCCGGGATGACCAGGGCCACCGTGTCATGGTCGTGCATCGCCTGCTCGATCTTGGCGACGCTCTTCTCGCCATCCTCGCGATAGTAACCGAGGATGCGGATGAACCCCGGGCCAAGCTCGGCGCGCGTTTTCTCGAAATAGACCCAGTCAACGATGTCCTGGCTCTCGTCGCGATCAAATCCGTCGTCCAATGTCCGCTCCATCCGCGCCGAAAAGGCGCAATTCCACGCCCCTTCCTACTCCCGAAAGAGTAAAGAGCAGGTTATTGCACGCGGCTTATTGTGGCGTATCGACGTAGGGATTTTTCTGCGCGCGCATCGACAGCCGCACCGGCACCGGGCCGAGCCCGAGATCGCGACGCATCGAATTGAGCAGATAGCGCTCGTAACTGCGCGGCAATTGGTCGACCCGCGATCCGAAGATGACGAACGTCGGCGGCCGCGTCTTCACCTGGGTGATGTAACGCAACTTGATCCGCTTGCCCCCCGGCGCGGGCGGCGGGTTGGCGTCAACCGCGCGCTCGAACCAGCGGTTCAATTCGCCCGTCCCGATCCGCCGCGACCATTGATCGCGCACTTCGAAGGCCGCGCCGATCAATTGGTCGATGCCCTTGCCGGTGATCGCCGATACGGTCATCAAAGGCACGCCCTTCAACTGGCTGAGCCCTTCTTCGAGCGCGGCCTTGACCCCGTTGAACAAAGCCGACGCGCCCTCGGCCACGTCCCATTTGTTCATCGCGATCACCAGTGCGCGGCCCTCGTCGATCACCTGGCTGGCGATCTTGAGATCCTGCACCTCGAGCCCTCGGGTCGCGTCCATCAGCAGCACCACCACTTCGGCGAAGTCGATCGCCCTCTTGGTGTCCATCACCGACAATTTCTCGAGCTTGTCCTCGACCTTGGCGCGTTTGCGCAAACCCGCGGTGTCGATCAGCCGTACCGGCCGTTGTTCCTTGGCGACGGGGTCGTTCCACAGCCATTCGATGCTGATCGAATCGCGCGTGATCCCGGCCTCGGGCCCGGTGATCATCCGTTCCTCGCCGAGCATCTTGTTGACCAGGGTCGACTTGCCCGCATTGGGCCGCCCGACGATCGCCAGCTTCAGCGGCCCGTCTTCGCGCTCGGCATCCTCGTCTTCGGCGAATTCCTCGCGCTCGATATGCGGGCGGAGCGCCTCGAACAGATCGACCAGCCCCTCGCCATGTTCGGCTGAAATCGCGAACGGGTCGCCCAGCCCCAGCTTGTACGCCTCGAGCCGCCCGGCCTCGCCGCCGCGACCTTCGGCCTTGTTGGCGGCGACGATCACCGGCGTATCTTCGGACCGCAGCCAGCGTCCGATTTCCTCGTCCATCGAGGTCAGCCCTTCTCGCGCATCGATCAGGAACAGCGCGACATCGGCCTCGCGCACCGCAGCTTCGGTCTGCGCGCGCATCCGGCCGGGGAGCGACTTGGGGTCCTCATCCTCGAATCCGGCGGTGTCCATCACGCGGAAATTAAGACCGAGCAACTCGCCCTCGCCTTCGCGCCGGTCGCGGGTCACGCCGGGGCGATCGTCGACCAGCGCGACGCGCTTTCCGACCAGGCGATTGAACAGGGTCGACTTGCCGACATTGGGACGGCCGACGATGGCGACGGTGGCTTGGGGCATGGCGGAGCGCTTGGCCGCTTGTGGCGCGCGGGTCAACATGGAGGGGCCGTACGCCCCTTGCGCATCGCGCGCCGGCAACGCAGTCTGTCGCATCGTTCGGGGGAGGAAATGCCATGGAATCGATCAATTCAGAGCAGCAGCCGGTCCCGCGCTGGTTCACCGCCGCCGCAATCGCCGCCTTGTTGTGGGAAATGATCGGCTGCGTGATGTATCTGATGCAGGTCTCGGTCGATCCCGCAACGCTTCCGGTCGACCAGCGCGCGCTATGGGACGCGGCACCGATGTGGATGATGGCCGCCTATGCGGTCGCGGTGTGGGTCGGGCTGGTCGGCGCGATCTTCCTCCTTCGCCGCCACCGCCTTGCCGAGCCGTTACTACTAGTCTCGCTGATCGCGGTGATCGTCCAATTCTCGGCCCTGCTTCTGGTCCCCGAATTGCGCAACCTCACCACCAGCGACGCTTTGTTCCTGCCGGTGATAATCCTCGCCGCCTGCACCCTCATCTACCAGTTCGCCCGCACGGCAAGAAAGGCCGGCTGGCTCCGCTAGGCGCCAGCCGCTAGAAGGCGGCCCATGTCTACCTTCACTATCGACAGCGGCACCAGCCGCGCCACGCCGACCCCGGTCCCGGGCAAGCGCATGACCGTCCCCGCGATCCGCGCCCGAAAAAAGGACGGCGCGACCGCCGAGCCGCTGGTGATGCTCACCGCTTACACCATGCGCATGGCGCAATTGCTCGATCCGCATTGCGAGATGTTGCTGGTCGGCGACAGTCTGGGCCAGGTGATTTACGGCCTGCCCTCGACTGTCCCCGTGTCGATGGAGATGATGTGCGCCCACGGCGCCGCTGTCGTGCGCGGCTCGTGGCATGCTTTGGTCGCGGTCGACATGCCGTTCGGAAGCTATGAAGGTTCGCCTGAGACCGCTTTCGCCAGCGCCGCGCGAATCATGAAGGAAACCGGCTGCGCGGCGGTCAAGCTGGAGGGCGGCGCGGCGATGGCCCCGACGATCGACTTCCTGACCCACCGCGGCATTCCCGTCATCGCCCACGTCGGCCTGACCCCGCAGGCGGTCAATGTGCTCGGCGGCTATGGCGCGCGCGGCAAATCGGCGGACGAGGCAAAAAAGATCGTCGGCGACGCCAAGGCGGTGGCCGATGCCGGCGCCTTTTGCGTGGTGGTCGAGGGCGTGCTCGAAAGCATCGCCGAGGAGCTGACCAGGGCGGTCGCCATCCCGACCATCGGCATCGGCGCCTCGCCCACCTGCGACGGCCAGGTACTGGTGACCGAGGACATGCTCGGCCTGTTCGAGCGCACCCCGCGCTTCGTCAAACGCTACGCCGACCTGGCCACCGACATCGGCTCGGCGGCGGCCCAATATCGAGAGGAAGTCCGCGCGCGGACCTTCCCGACCGACGAGCAAACCTACCGTCCGAAAGCCTGACCTGATGAAATTGCGTTTCGCGTTCCTGCTGCTCGCCGCCATCCCCGCTGTAGCCTCCGCCCAGCCCGCGCCGAGCTCCGCCGATCGCCAGTTGAAGTCGCTCTATGATGGCTATGCCGACTGGGCCGCCAAGCAATTTGGCAGCTTCGAGAACGCCAAAGGCGAGAGCGAACAGGCGGATTACCTCCCCAAGGTCGACCCCGCCAGCTTCGCCGCCCGCGCCGCTCACCTTCAGCACCTTCTCGCCAAGCTCGACGCCATCCCGGTTGCCCGCCTGTCGCTCGACGAGCAGACCAATGCCGCCGTCCTGCGCAATATCCTCGAAAGCTCCCTCTCCGACGCGCGCTTCCGCGAGTGGGAAATGCCGGTCAATTCGGACAGCAATTTCTGGACCTATCTCGACGAAACCTCGCCCCTCGACGATGCCGCCGCTTACCGCCGCTACATCGCCCGGATGCGCGACGTGCCGCGCTATTTCGCCGAGCATATCGCCAACATGCGCGCCGGAATGGCGCGCGGTTTCACCCCGCCCGCCACCAGCCTCGCCGGCCGCGAGGGATCGATCAGCGCCTTTACCGTCCCCGCCGAAACCAATGCTTTCACCAAAGCCTTCGCGACCATGCCGGGCAACATCGCCGCCGCCGACCAGGCCAAACTCCGCGCCGAAGGCAAGGCGGCGATCGAGCAAGCCATCATCCCCGCCTATCGCGACCTGCTCGCCTTCTACCAGGGCACCTACCTCCCCGGCGCACGCAATACCGTGTCGGCGCGTGACCTGCCCGACGGGGATGCCTATTACCGTGCCGAAGTGCGCGAATATGTCACGCTGCCGCTGACCCCGGAGGAGATCTACCAGATCGGCCTCAAGGAAGTCGCCCGGATCGAAGCCGACATGAAGAAGACGATGGCCGAGTCCGGCTTCAAGGGCAGTTTCCCTGACTTCCTCAAATTCCTCCGCACCGACCCCCAGTTCATCGCCCGCACCCCCGACGAACTAATGGGTGTCTCGGCCTATGCCGCCAAGCGCGTCGACGGGAAATTGAAGGATTATTTCGACGTCCTGCCCCGCCGCCGCTTCGCCATCATTCCGGTGCCAGACGCGCTCGCGCCCTTCTACACCGCCGGTCGTGGCGGGCTCCAGTCATGCCAGATGAACACTCATAATCTCGCCAGCCGCCCGCTCTACAATATCCCCGCGCTGACCCTCCACGAATGCGCCCCCGGCCACAGCTTCCAGGCCGCATTGGCGGAGGAAGGCAAGTCGCTCCCGCGCTTCCGCCGCAACCTCTATTTCTCGGGCTATGGCGAAGGTTGGGGGCTGTACACCGAATGGCTCGGGATCGAGATGGGCATCTACCGCACCCCCTACGAACGGTTCGGCCAACAAAGCTACGAAATGTGGCGCGCGGCGCGGCTGGTGATCGACACCGGCCTCCACCGCTACGGCTGGTCGCGCGCGCAGGCGATCGACTATCTTGCGTCACACACGGCGCTCTCGCTGCACGAGGTCGAGACCGAGGTCGACCGCTACATCAGCTGGCCCGGCCAGGCCTTGTCCTACAAGCTTGGCGAGCTCACCATCCGCCGCCTCCGCGTTGAGGCGGAAGGCGCGCTCGGCACCAAATTCGACCTGCGCGGCTTCCATTCGACGATCCTCGCCATGGGCGCGGTGCCGCTTCCGATGCTCGAAACCCGACTGCGCGCCTGGATCGCCGCCGCCAAAGCGAAGTAGCCCTTTTGCCTTTGCCTCTTTGCCTTTCGCTCTTTGCCTTTCACCGGCACCACGCTAGAGCGAGCGCCGGCCAGCGTTCGTTCATTGAGGGTGGGGAAATGTGGGCCGGCCGTCACCCCCCGACGCATGAGGATCATCTTGGCGCTTACCCCTGATAGCAGCAGCGACGCCTTCGTTCGCGAAGTCGATGAGAATCTTCGCCGCGATCAGGCGCAGGCCCTCGCCAAGCGCTATGGCACGATCATCGCCGGCGCGTTGCTGCTGTTCCTCGCCGCGGTCGGTGGCTGGATCTACTGGCAGGATCGCCAGTCGAAACTCGCCGCCGCCGACAGCGAGACCCTGACCTCTGCGCTGACCAGCCTCGATGCCGGCACCGCCGCTGCGGCCGCGACCGTTGGCCCGACGCTCGACAAACTTGCCAACAGCCCGTCCGAAGGGATCGCCACCGAAGCGCGGCTGGCCCAGGCCTCGGTCGCGCTGGCCGGCGGCAATCGCGCTTCGGCAATCGCCATTTACCGCTCGGTCGCCGACGACAGCGGCCTCGCCCAACCGTTCCGCGACCTTGCTTCGCTGCGCCTGACCAGTCTCGAATTCGACACCATCAAGCCCGAAGCGGTGATCGACCGGCTCGAGCCGCTGGCAAAGCCCGGCAATCCCTGGTTCGGAAGCGCGGGCGAGCTGACCGCGATGGCGATGCTCAAGCAAGGCCGCAAGGCCGATGCGGGGCGCCTGTTCGCCGCCGTCGCCGCCGACAAGCAAGTTCCCGAATCAATTCGCAGCCGCGCGGTCCAGATCGCCGGCACCCTGGGGGTCGACGCCACCGCGTCGCTCCCGGGCCTCAATCGCTAACATCGCACCCGCTAAAATACTCAGCCGATAGGACGTCCTCGCATATGAAATCCTCCACTCGCAATATCGCTTTGCTGCTGGTCGCATCGGTCTGTGTCACGGCCTGCAACCCGTTCAAGAAAGAAGCCGTCAAGACTCCGGTGGTCGGCGAACGCATTTCGGTCCTGTCGGCCGAGAATGACATTGCGGTCGATCCCGATACCGCGGCGCTTCCGTTCGCCATTCCCGAGGCGGTCGCGAATGAGGATTGGGCCCAGTCGGGTGGCAATCCGTCCAAATCGATGGGTCATGTCGCGCTCGGCAATGCGCTCGGCACCGCGTGGCAGGTGTCGATTGGCGCCGGCAGCGACAAGAAGGGCCGGCTGATCAGCGCTCCGGTGGTCGCCGGCGGCAAGGTCTATACGATCGATACCAACGGCGTCGCCCGCGCGTTCGACGCGCGCAACGGCGGCGCGGTGTGGAGCACCGCCTTCGGCAAGGACAATGGCAACAAGGACAGCAATTACGGCGGCGGCCTCGCGGTCGACGGCGGCCGGGTCTATGCGGTCAACGGCCTCGGCCATGTCGCCGCGCTCGACGCCGCGACCGGCGCGCAGGTTTGGACGGTCAAGCCCGGCGGTCCGTTGCGCGGCGCCCCGACCGTCGCCGACGGCGCGGTCTATGTGATCAGCCAGGACAACCAGATCTACTCGCTCAAGGCTGCCGACGGGACAAGCAACTGGTCGAGCGCCGCGGCGCTTGAGATCGCGGGCGTGTTCGGGTCGGGGTCACCGGCGGTGGCGCGCGGCACGGTCGTCGCCGGTTTCTCGTCGGGCGAGCTCAACGCCTACCGCTACGAGAACGGGCGGCTGGTGTGGCAGGACGCGCTCGCCCGGACCAGCATCCGCACCAGCGTCGCGTCGCTGGCCGACATCGACGCCAATGCGGTGATCGACAGCGGCCAGGTGTTCGCCATCGGCCAGGGCGGCCGGATGGTCGCGCTCGAGCTGATCAGCGGCCAGCGGATGTGGGAGCTCAACATCGCCGGCATCGCCACTCCATGGGTCGCGGGCGACTGGGTGTTCGTGGTCACCGACGACGCCAAGCTGATCGCCGTCGCCCGCACCAGCGGCAAGGTCCGCTGGATCAACCAGCTGCCGCGGTTCGAGCGCGAAAAGAGCAAACGCGGCCAGATCACCTATCTCGGGCCGGTGCTGGCCGGCGGCCGGCTGGTCGTCGTCGGCTCCAAC